>JAITAZ010000429.1 GCA_031283825.1 Planctomycetaceae bacterium
TACGCCCTGAAAGGGCAACGGAAAAAAATTATTACGAATATTCGTTACAAATATTAACAAACAATATTGACCATATTCAATAAAAAATTCAATAAAAAATTCCGCTGCCCTTACAGGGCGACGTTGTTGGGGAAATGCTAACTCACCGCGTTGCGGTGGGTTAGCATACGTTGCCCTTTCAGGGCGTAGGAATTTTTTCTTGCGCGTGAACGGTTACAAATAAAGTCTTTCATAAAAAATGCATCCCAAAATTTAAGACTAACAAAGCACTAGTTACATTTTTTGTAACGATAATTGTAAAATGTTCGACGACTATTTATTTTCAAACCAAATTTTTGCGGCTTTGAATGCTTCGTCTAATTTTTTTATGTCTTTGCCGCCGGCTTGAGCAAGTTGAGATTTGCCGCCGCCGCCTTGTCCGCCCGTTACCGCCGCAATATCTTTTACCCAATCAATCGCACTCACATTTCTTTCTTTCACTAACGCATCGCTAAAACCAGCTACAAACGTTAACTTGTCCTCCTGCAACGTCGCAAATAATATCGCCGTCTGTTTGTCTTTGCCTGTCTCACGCCAAACCTGATCTACCAAACTTCGTAACGTACTCACGTCTTGATCGTCGAATTTTCGTACAATAATTCTTACTCCATCAATCAACTCCGAACCCTCAATCAACTCCTTCGCCGAAAACTTGCCAGAACTGTTAGAATCCTTGATCTGTTTCTGCAACTTTTTAATCTGTTCCGTCAATGCGTCAACCTTCGCCGGAATTTCTTCAGCCGGAATCCTAAACGAACTCGTCAAATGTTGCAAAATCGCGGCGTCAGTCAACGACCTTTCTACCGCTTTCATTCCAGTCAACGCAACTATCCGACGAGTTCCAGACGACACACTCTCCTCCGACATTATTCTGAAAAATCCAACCTGACTCGAATTCGTTACATGAGTTCCTCCACATAATTCTTTACTCTCTCCAATTTGAACTACGCGAACTTCATCAGGATATTTCTCGCCGAATAACATCATCGCGCCAGACTTTTTCGCCTCCGAAACAGACGTCTGACGACAAATCACACTGTCCGAATCCAAAATCAACCGATTAACTTCCAACTCGATTTTTTGTAACGTTTTTTTGTCAACCGCCTGATGATGCGTAAAATCAAATCGCAAAAAATCATTGTCAACCTTCGACCCGCGCTGCTCCGCATGATTGCCCAACTCACGACGCAAAACATAATGCAAAATATGCGTCGCCGAATGCGCCCTCGCAACCGCATTGCGATTCTCCTTGTCAACTTTCACAAAAAGACAATCGCCCAACTTAATCGTTCCCTCAACCAAATTACCAACATGAACAATCAAATCGCCGTCAATTTGAGTCGATATTACCTTGAACTTAACGCCCTCGCCAGTCAACCAACCGCAATCGCCAACTTGCCCGCCTTTCTCGCCGTAAAAAGTCGTGTTGTCTAAAACGATTTGAATTGCCCGAGACAAATCCGGCGTAAGTTCAGAATCAACCAACTTGCCGTCCGACAAAATTGCCACCACACGCGACGACTCAAACTCAAGCTGATCGTAACCCAAAAATTCCGACTTGTGTTGAGTCTTTTTTATTCCCTCAAGCGGATCGTTTTTGAACAATAAACCTCGCTCGCCGCTGCCGGACAACTCGCCATGACGCTCCATCTCACGCTTAAAACCATTCCAATCAAAGCCGAAATTTCTCTCCGCCGCCATTGTCTCAAATAGCTCCGGCGGAAATCCAAACGTTTGATACATGTCGAAAATTTCTTCGCCCGTTACTTGCTTGCGATCATGTTTACGCATTTCGTCGAATACTCGTTCGATTCTTTCCAAACCTGAATCGACCGTTTCGATAAAATGCTCTTCTTCCGCTCGGATCACTCCTGCAACTCGCTCGCTCGTTTCGGACAATTCGGGATACGGCGACCGCATTAAGTCTGCGACAGTCGGCACAAGTTGATACAAAAACGCATCTTTGCAACCGATTTGTCTGCCGTCTAGCAGCGCGCGTCGAAGTAGTCGGCGGATTACGTATTTTTCCTCTTTGTTTCCCGGATAGACATTTTCGTGAATCGCAAACACGCACGCGCGAATGTGATCCGCAATACGCCGAAAACGCCGACCATTGTTATTTGCCGGTTCGTATTTTTGTTTCAATAATTCTGCCGCCGTTTCGACAAGCGGTAACAAAATATCTATGTGATAATTCGTATCAACGCCTTGCAACACTGCCGCGCAACGTTCAAGCCCCATGCCGGTGTCGATATTTTTACTGGGCAGAGGTCGAAGATTATTAGGCGGATTGCCAACTCGGTTGAATTGAGTGAAAACAAGATTCCAAATCTCAACTGCGCCGACTGGAGTGTCGTGATATATCTCGCTGCAAGGACCGCAAACGCCGTCGGGTCCGAGAGACGGCGCTGAAGCGGGCCAAAAATTTTCGTCTTCCTCAAGATATTGGATTTTAGATTCGGGCAATTTGATTTCGTTCAACCAGATTTGAGCCGCTTCGTGATCGTCTTTATAGACTGTTACGGATAATTTTGAGGGATCGATGGCGAGCCATTTTTTGTCGGTTAAAAATTCCCATGCCCAGAGAATGGCTTCGCGTTTGAAGTAATCGCCGAAGCTGAAATTTCCGAGCATTTCAAAAAAGGTGTGATGATAAGCCGTGCGACCGACATTATCGATATCGCCGGTTCGGAGACATTTCTGGCAAGTTGTCGCGCGAGTAAATTCGAGTTTGCAGCGACCGAGAAAGTGGTCTTTGAATTGATTCATTCCCGCCGGAGTAAAAAGCACCGAAGGATCCCAACGCGGCGCTAAAACGTCGCTAGATTTACGGACGCATCCTTTCGTTTCAAAAAACGATAAATACTTCTCCCGAAGTTCATTTGCTTTCATTT
>JAITAZ010000629.1 GCA_031283825.1 Planctomycetaceae bacterium
TTTTCACACTTAATTAATCTTATAATTTCTCATTCCCTCCCTTCTTTATCCCCTTTAATCTATTGACTTCTCTACCACAAAAGCGTCATTTCCATTCTCCGCGATTATCCGTATTCACCAAAAAAATCCGATATTATCCGCGTTTAAAAATCCCCTATTATCCGCGTTTAAAACCGTGAACGGTTACAGTTTTTTTAAATAGAGATTAAACTAAAACGTTTACTCTTAAAATAATATGGTTTTAGAAATAACTCTTAAGAAAAAATACCTCTCCAATGTTATTTTTTTAACTGGACAAATTGCTCTTGAACTAAATTTGATTTTTTTGTACACTTCGCAAACGGGTCGGATATTTCGGCTTTTTTGCAACAATTCAGCAACAAAATATAATTCCGAATTCCGAATTCCGAATTCCGAATTTAATAAACCAGTCAAAAACTTAAACAAAGGCAAATAATGAGATCAATTGCAATAATGAACCAAAAAGGCGGAGTCGGTAAAACTACTACTGCCGTCAATGTTAGCGCGGCACTCGCCGCTACGGGAGTTAAAGTCTGCATGATCGACCTCGATCCGCAAGCTCATGCTTCGTTGCATTTTGGAATCGAATCGCAAGTTGAATTTAACTCAATTTACGACGTGTTAATCGATAACATGAAACTTTCCGAAGTCAGACGCCAACTCAATGATAATCTTTGGATTGTTCCCGCTCATCTTGATCTTGCGTCTGCCGAGATGGAACTCGCCGGAGTCGTTGGTCGCGAAGTTATTTTACGCGATAAATTAGCCGAAGACGACATCAAATTCGACTACGTAATAATCGATTGTCCGCCGTCGCTGGGAGTTCTTACGATTAACGCGCTCACGGCGGTAGATGAAGTTTTTATTCCGTTGCAGCCGCATTTTCTAGCTCTGCAAGGATTGAGTAAATTACTACAAACAATCGAATTAGTTGCGAAAAGATTAAATAATAGACTCATGTTGAGCGGAGTTATTCTGTGCATGTACGACGGTCAAACGAGATTAGCGTCGGAAGTTGCGGAAGATATTGACGCTTTTTTCAGACAAGCTCAAGCCAAACCGACCGTTTGGTCTAACGCGCAAATGTTCCAGACAAAAATAAGAAGAAATATCAGACTCGCCGAAGCCCCAAGTTTCGGAAGACCTATTTTCGAATACGCACCGCAATCAAACGGAGCAGAAGACTACAGAAATCTCGCCGGAGAAATTTTATGTCAGGCTAAGTAATTAGTTGTAGTAGTTGTGTAGTTGTATTAGTTGTAGTAGGGGGGAGTAGGGTTTAGTTTAGTTTGTTCCTTTTTCATCTGGTCGAATATCAATTTAATGTTTCAATTCAAAATGAAAACATCATGTTTTTTAGCGGCGGCGATTTTGATTCTTACGATTTTTGCGACGGCTGCCGGTTGCAAAAGTTTCGGCGAGAGACATTTCAAAATCCGCGATGAATTTATCGACGGCAAAATCGATAAAGCAAAATCAGACGTCGATGTAGCGATTAAAACAAGTTCGCGTAAAGACGTCGATTTGCTTAAATTGAATAAGGCGATTATTGATCTTTGCAGTGGTCGTCCGAAGTCGGCGGAATTATTGTTGCGCGAAGTCAGAGATAATTTCGACCGTATCGAACACCAAAAAGCCGAAAACGCCGCAAAAGACGTAATGTCAATGATTCTCGACGATAACGCTCAAGCGTATTCGGGTGAAGATTACGAAAAAGTTATGATTCGCGTTTTTCTAACGATTGCAAATCTCATGCAAAACGGCGGCGACGCTTACGCATACTCTATGCAAATCAACGACAAGCAAAATAAAATTATTGAAAGTCATAAAAAAGAAGTTACAAAATTATGCGGCAACGATCCCGCTTTGATTAAACCTTACGACGCAAATTATTATAACGTTGCAATCGGCGCGTATATTTCTGGACTATTGCAAGAAGAAACAAAACGAAACTACGACGACGCTCTCCGAAATTACGAAAAAACTAAACGATGGTTAGAAGAAAATAAATATCATCATCAACTCTATGTGAAAGCCGATATAGAACGAGTTAAAACCGGCGTTCATAGCAAGTCGGGCAATGGCGTTGTTTATATTATTGCGCTAGAAGGCGAAGGACCTTATAAAATACAAAAGAATTGCCAAGCGTTACACGAAACTCAAATTTTGACTACGGCTGTTTTGAGTAAAGTTTCAAATACGGCGTTAATTCCAGATTTTGCTCCTGTTATGATTCCAGCGATTGTTTCCGACTCGCGTGCTGGAGAAGTTGAGATAGATTTTTCAATTGATCAAAAATTTCGAGGATCAACCAGCGAAGTTACCAACATTTCTAAAATGGCAAAAGATCAATTTGACGCCAATATGCCGTTGATAATTACGAGAGCGATTGTCAGACGAATGCTAAAAAAAGGCGCAATTTACGGCACGAAAAAAGCCGTTGACGCCAATGGATGGGTTGGATTAGCGCTTGAAGTTGGAGGAATGATTTGGGAGTCGATGGAAACTGCCGACACGCGAAGTTGGAATTTATTACCGAATTCAATTCAGATTTCTCGCGTTGAGTTGCCGGCGGGAGAACATGAAATAACGATGAGTTTAAGTTCGTTATTAGATTATGCACCGAAATATTATAAACCTCCGGTATATCAAGCGTACAATGCAAAATTTAAAATTCACGATGGTAGAAATACTTACATTCTAGCAAATTTCATCAACGGCAAACTAGTCGGAAAAATTACCGTAAGCGGAGAAAATAATAATGAATAGTTTTTAAAAATTCGGAAGGGAATCTCTAAAAATTAATTTTAAACCACAGAGAACACAGAGAAAATTTTAATTGGAATCAAAATATAATTTAAATTTATTAACTCATGTTACGCACTTGTTGCCTACCTGATCGAGGGTAGCAAGCGCGTAACATGAGTCATTAATCACTGATTTCAAACAAGAACGTCCCCAATGTCCCCAGCGTCCCCAATGTCCCCCAAGTCCCCCCAAACATTAGCTTTGGCTTTTTTAAAAACCATATTATTTTTTTGGGGGGACGTTGGGGACAAAGGGGACTTGGGGGACACTGGGGACACACTAACTTAAATCTGGGATTAATGACTCAACCCCAGATCAAGTAGGCGACCTGATTCGGCGGTTATTGATCTGGGATTATTTTACGCCGAGAGATTATTTACTGAATAGTTACATATTTTTTCACGTGAACGGTTACAAAAAAATAACCTCACAAAGTTATGTTTAAAACAATCAATGATAGCCCGATGATGCGGACGGTTCGTTTGCAATATTCGGAAGTAACGCCGGTTTGGTTGATGCGTCAAGCTGGTCGAT
>JAITAZ010000647.1 GCA_031283825.1 Planctomycetaceae bacterium
TTTAGAGATTCCAAAACAACCTCTCAAAAATTTACAAGGGCGGTATTATGCCAGAAATAACAAAATTTTACAAGCGCAATTATTCAACGCCGGAAAATTGTTTTCCCGTAAACAAACCGATTGCGTTACAATTACTATTTAGCGTTTTAGCTTGGATAATTATTGTAACGTTAATTGTCGGATGCGGCGATAATCAAAACAAGCCGATTATAAATTCAAATTCAAATTCAAAATCTAATTCGAATCGCGAGTCGGCTCAAGGAATCGCAGAGACGAAAAAGCTAGAACGAATAATTTCAACGACTCCGGCAATAACGGAATTGCTTTTTGAAATTGGACTTGGAGATAAAATTGTTGGCGATAGCGCGTTTACGCTTTATCCGCCGGAAGCTGCAAAAATAGAAAAAATCGGCGGACTTTACGACAGAAATAATGAAAAAATTATTTCACTTCAACCTGATTTAGTAGTCTTTCCATTCGAAGACGTTCAATTTGATCAAAAATTAGCGCAATATAAAATAGGTCGATTAGCGGTTGATCATCGGTCGATTTCGGGGTTGCTGGAGTCTTATGAGCTAGTAGGTAAATTGTTTGGCGGAGATTATCTTGAAAGAGCTAGAAAGAAACGCCGCGAGTTCGAGGATTTTTTACGCGAATGCAAATCGCAGTCGGAAAAATTAAAAAAGCTGAGAGTCTTGACGATTATTGATCGACAACGAGGAACAGGTCGGATTGATAATGTTTTTATTGCCGGCGCAGATTTGTTTTTTTCGGAAATTTTGAGTTTAGCCGGAGGAGAAAATGTAGCGTCGAATTTGAGCGTTCCTTATCCGAATATTTCAACAGAAGCGATTATCGATTTCAACCCTGACGTAATAATCGACTTACAAGTAATTCCAGAAGATGACAAATCAATGGAAAAAACTTTACGCTCAGATTGGGATACAATCAAAGAACTCGTTCCGGCAGTAAAACGCGGAGACATTTTTATAATCACCGATAATTACATTTCGATTCCGGGTCCGCGAATCCCGTTAATAATAAAAAAATTCCGCAAAATTTTAGATTCATGTAGAGAAAAAAAATAGCTAACCGTGAACGGGTTTTAAATTCGGAATTATGAATTTAAAACCGTGAACGGTTACAAAAAATGTAACAATTTAAGATGTCAATATCAGATAAAATCAAAATTGTCCGCGATAAGATTGCAGAATCGGCGATACAAAGCGGTCGTAATATTGAAGACGTTAAATTGGTTGCGGTAACAAAATATGTCGATCCGGCAGATAAACATATTGAAGAATTTATCAAAAACGGTTGTACAGATTTTGGAGAATCTCGCGTCCAATCGCTTCTTGATAAAGTCGAATATTTCAATCAAACGGCGTCCTCAAGTTTTTCGATTAACGTTACAAAAAATGAATTGCGATGGCACATGATTGGAACTCTTCAACGTAATAAAATCAGACGAGCATTGCCGTATATTTCGTTGATTCATTCGGTAGATTCTGAGCGTCTTGCCGAGTCGATTGATCGGATTGCAGAGGAGGAATTGATCAGACATCCGATTGAGTGTTTGCTTGAAATAGCGATTTCCGGCGACAAAACCAAACACGGTTTCGATTCTGATCCGTCGATGCTCTCCGACGCGATAGGTCGATTAGGACAACTCGGACATTTACGAATTGTAGGTTTGATGTGTATGTCTGGACTTTTATCAGACGAAAACGAAACACGGCGTGAATTTGAAAATGTACGAAAAATCGCGGAGAAATTAAAATCGCAAAAATTACCTGACAATTGCTCAATAAACGAACTCTCAATGGGAATGAGCGACGATTTTGAAATAGCAATCAAAGAAGGCGCAACAATAGTAAGAATCGGAAGATTACTTTACGAATAAGTTAGCAGCTCATGTTAAACGCTTGCTGCTCCAGACAGTTGCCTACCAGATCTGGGGTAGCAAGTGCGTAACATGAGTTATTGAACTAACGCACCTCAAGATACGTAAGCACGCTAAACACTCCAAGCGTTATCGAACCAATAATAAATCCAATATTTGCCAAAATACCGCCATCGCGAGTAAACGGCATTCCAATAATTAAACTCAAAAGAAAAAGTAGGAATACTATACTCGATACGGCAAGCGAAATTATACAAAGAATCTTCGGCATAATCTTTGATGATAGGGCTAAAATTTTAAACGATAAAAAAACTATCGAATCTTGTACGTAATCGATTTTTCGTCAAACTCTAAATCGTGAAAAAAACGACTTCTAAACGAATAATTTTTTTCGCCGACTATTCGCCGAAAATTCAAATACGAATAATTCAATAATTTCATAAAAAAACAATAACTGACAATTTCTAAATCGTGAAATTGTCTTAACGATATTTCATTCAAAATTACATTTGGCGCAAACGCCGCATTAAAATTCGACAATTTAAAAATAAAAAATCGCGATTATCGACTCTGTTTGTTAAACCGGCGTATGAAATGCAACGGAAAATTGTAACCGTTCACGGTTTTAAACGCGGATAATAGGGGGATTTTTTAAACGCGGATAATAACTGATTTTTTTGGTGAATACGGATAATCGCGGAAAATGCCAATGGCGATTTTAATATTTATAAAATTGTATTATTTATTTAGTTTGGTTTATTTATTTTAATATACTTTTCACTCTTTAAAATTCGGTTTTTATAAATATGCAAATTGCGTTTTGTGCTTAAATTTTCAGCATATTTCATAATCGTATCAAAAAACAAAAACCGAAAATTCAAGTGTGAGAAGTATAACTTAATTAATCTTATAATTTCTCATTCACTCCATTCTTTATCACCTTTAATCTATTGACTTCTCTCCCACAAAAGCATCATTTCCAT
>JAITAZ010000669.1 GCA_031283825.1 Planctomycetaceae bacterium
TTGTTACTCTTCCATCTATACAAGAACAGTTTTGGCAGTGCGTCTCCCGTTTTTTTCAATTCTTTTTGTGCCAAGATATCTAATGTACCAAGAATGCCGCAGATTATGACGAATCCGAAAGCAACGGCGATCAGATTTAGCATCCATTTTTTAATCCGATTTTGTTTTGGCAATTTTGCTGATGGTTGAGTTTGAGTTGTTGTTGAATTTTCAGTTTCCATTGAATTTTTAGTTTCAGTTTTAATTTCGTTTTTCATTTTTTTAATTTTGTTGATTGAGTTTGTTATTTTGTTTCAGTTAGGTTCTCCGAAAAAAACAAGTTGGCAGATTACTCAATCGCCAACCGTTTAACGTTTGCGCAGAATATAAAATTTTCGGATTTCTTGCAATACCAATTTTAAATTTTATACTTTGGGGAACTTCTAAAAACTAATTTTAGAAGGAACGCGGGCGTCCCGCCTGCATGACAAACGGCTAAATATGCGGTCGAGACGACCGCGTTCCTAATAAAAATAAATTTTACATGAGGTTTTTAGATGTTCCCTCATACTACAATTTCTACAATTTCTTAACTAAATTTTGTGCGTTTTTTGTTGTGGATTGGGAGATTTGTTCTAACGATTCGCCTCTTAACTCGGATAGACGCTCGGCTACCTTGATAACATAGGACGGCTCGTTTCGCTTCAACTTGCCCCTAAATGGATGAGGTAATAAATACGGCGAATCAGTCTCAATCAAAAGTCTATCCTCCGGAATCGTCTTCACGACCTCATGCAACTCCGCAAATTTCTCATTGAGATACGTTACCTGCCCCGCAAAACTAATATAAAATCCACGATCTATCATCTCCCTCGCCTGCTCGCTCGTTCCATTAAACGAATGTATCACGCCAGTTAATCCACGAGACTTTCGCAAAATCGGTAGAATGTCTTCCCACGCATCCCGACAATGTATCAATATCGGCTTGCACAACCGAATCGATAAATCTATATGACGACAAAAAACCTCCACCTGTTGCTCCATCGGCGTAATATTTCTATATCGGTCTAATCCCGTTTCGCCTATCGCAACAACTTCGTCCCGCTCGGCTAACTTCTCAATCTTCAACCAATCCGAATCAATCGCGCCCATGTCAGAATTCGGATGAATTCCAACCGCCGCATAAAAATTAGAACTACACAACGAAATCTCAACACAACTATAACTCGATAATAAATCCGTTCCGGGAATTAACACACCCGAAACAAATACCCTCCGACCTGCAACCTCATGCTCACACAAAAGACGCGAAATCAATAATTCACGATCCTCATTAAATTCCTCAGAATCCAAATGCGCATGAGTGTCAAATACAGTTATTACTTTTTCTGATTTCATAGATTTTTAGATAACTATCAAACGTGTTTTTTTAAAGGGACGATAGAAACATTAGGGACATCAGGAACGTATCGGTTTAAACTTTAATTGAAAAACCTCAAGAGCAAATTCTTTTGAGTTATTATTAATTCACGATTTAAAACAACAATGTCCCTCATCTCCCTTAAAAAAATTACAACTTAATTGTTACGATTTTTTGATAATTTAATTTTCCCATTTAAGTATTCCTCCGGTGTCTGCGCTTGTTGCCATCGCTTTGTATTTGGCAAGATAACCTGTCGTTATATTCGACTTATGTTTTGGAATCGTTCTTGAATTTAATTCTTCTTCTGTCAACTTTACGTTTAATTTTCTTGCCGGAATATCGATTTCAATGATGTCTCCATCTTTTATTAAACCTATCACTCCACCCGCCGCCGCTTCCGGACTTACATGTCCGATACTTGCGCCGGCAGTTCCTCCGCTGAATCTTCCGTCCGTAATCAACGCGACACTGTCATCCAACTTAACGCCTTTTATCGCCGTTGTCGGACCTAACATTTCTTGCATCCCGGGACCGCCTTTGGGACCTTCAAATCTAACAACCACTACGTCGCCCGACTTGACCTTGCCACTCGTTATTCCCTCATACGCCTCCGGCTCCGAATCAAAAACCACCGCCGGTCCAACATGACGCAACATTCTCGGTAGAACTCCGGCAGTCTTCACCACCGCACCGCTCGACGCTAAATTCCCATACAAAATCGAAAGTCCGCCAGTCTGCGAATACGCCTTCTCACAAGTCCGAATACAATCAAACGGATCAAAAGAAAGCTCAAGTTCCGATAACGTTTTTTTGTCTTGCTTGACTGAAAACGCCTTATTCGTCCGCTTATTTCCTCGCGTTACCGCATACATTTTCAACGCCTCCGTCGATACCTTCTTCGACCTGACATCCCACGCAATAATCGTCAGACCAATCGTCTTGCCGCTTACTGTCATCGCTTTTTCATTTAACAACTTTGGTCGCCCACGCCGTATCTCGCCTAAAATTGTGTGGATTCCGCCCGCGTTGTGAACGTCCTCAATATGATAATCACAACTCGGAGACACTTTACAAATCGTCGGAGTTCGCTCGCTCAACTCGTTGAATTTATTCATCGAATAATTCAATCCCGCCTCGTTAGCAATCGCCAACAAATGCAATACCGTATTCGTACTTCCGCCCATCGCTAAATCCAAAATCATCGCGTTGTCAATTGCGTCTGCCGTGATAATGTCTCTCGGTAGAACTTTTATATTCGACTTGCCCGATTTGTCCAGATCGATCTCATAAACCATTTGGACAATTCTCTTCGCCGCACGTCTGAATAAACTCTGCCGATGCTGACTTGTCGCCAATAAAGTTCCATTGCCCGGTAACGCAATTCCTATTGCCTCGCACAAACAATTCATACTGTTCGCCGTAAACATCCCGCTACACGAACCACACGTCGGACACGCCCGCCGCTCAACATCAAGCAACTCCGCACTCGATAACTTGCCATTCAACTTCGCCGCCGCTTTAGAAAAAACTGAAATCAAATCCAACGGCTCACCATTCTCACCGCAACCCGCCTCCATCGGTCCGCCGCTCACAAATATAGTCGGAATATTACACCGCACCGCCGCCATTAACATCCCGGGCGTAACCTTGTCGCAGTTCGGAATACAAATCATCCCGTCAAACCGATGAGCATTCAACATCACCTCAATCGAATCCGCAATTATCTCGCGACTCGCAAGAGAATATTTCATCCCGTCATGTCCCATCGCAATTCCGTCACACACGCCAATCGAATTAAAAATAAACGGCACACCGCCCGCGTCAATCACGCACTTCTTCACAAATTGCGCAACATCGTCCAAATGAACATGTCCGGGAATTATGTCAACATGCGAACTAACAATCGCAATAAACGGCTTGCCAAAATCCGACTCCGAAATCCCACACGCACGCAATAAACTACGATGCGGCGCACGATGATCACCTTTTGTAATCGTATCTGATCTCATTTTTTAGTTTTTTTAGTTGTATTAGTTGTAGTAGTGTATTAGTTGTATTAGTTTTGTAATTAGTTGTATTAGTTGTAGTAGTGTATTAGTTGTAGTAGTAGGGGAATTTTTAAAAATCAGTCGTTGTTTTTTTAGGGACAAGAAGGACGTCGTTGTTTGAAATTGGGAATTAAAGACTCCAAAGAAATTACTCTTGAGTCTTTGCAAGCAGATTCTAAACCAAAACGTCCTTTTCGTTCCTTAAAAAATTTCGTAACCGTTCACGGTTTTTTAAATTCGGCTTTGAATTGCTAAACCCAATGTAGAGACGCAATGCTTTGCGTCTCTATCGGTGATCTTTTGATCGAACAATGAGACGCAAGGCATTGCGTCTCTACATTGGTTAATTTGTAAATATTCACGTTTTAATTTTTCGATAAGAAAATAAAAAATTCCGTGAACGGTTACAAAATTTCTATGACTTAATGGTTACGAAAAATTATCAAAATTTCTTATTGTTGTTTTACGATATTCCATTCAGTAATTCCGGCGCGGTCTTCTAATTGGACGCCTAATTCATTTAGCGATGTTCTTATTTTGTCAGCCGATGCGAAATCTTTACTCTGACGCGCTGAATTGCGCAACTCAATCAGTAATTTTATCAATTTGCCGACAAGCTCGTTTGAAC
>JAITAZ010000008.1 GCA_031283825.1 Planctomycetaceae bacterium
TAAGTCCTGCAAGGACGACACTTGATAACGCAAAAAAATTGTATCTCGTTCTGAATATCAAGTGTCGTCCCTAGCGGGACTTTTAAATGTGTTATTGCCGTTACCGTATGCTAAAGCATACGGTTAATAATGTACTGTCCTTGCAGGACAAAGAAAAATAAAATTGTCCAATAAAATTATTCCGCTGAAATATTACAAAAATTATAATTGAATATTTACGAGTTTTTTAGTAATTTTCTGTCCAGAGTTGCATATCGTTGAATAGTCTGCTTACGGATTCGTGTCTATGGATTCTTCTTATTGCTTCTCCTAAAATTGGGGCGACGCTTAAAACTTTTAAGTTTTGCAAGACGTCGTCAGGTTGCGGAATGGTGTCAGTTACGGCTAGCGATTCGATTGGCGCGTTACGTATGTTTGTTACGGCATTTCCACAAAAAACTCCGTGCGTTGCGCCAAGATAAATTTGCGTTGCTCCGTTTTTCTTGACAAGATGCGCCGCGCCGCAAATCGAACTAGCCGTACTTATCATGTCGTCAAACAAGACTGCAATTTTTCCTTCGATAGGTCCTCCGATTAGAGCGGCTTGTTCTACATGATTTCCGGTTCTTCTTTTATCTATAATAGCCAAACCTGCACCCAGAGTTTTGGCGTGCGTTGCGGCGCGTTTTATACTTCCTTCGTCAGGACTGACAACAACAAGTTGGTCGTTTGGAAATCCAAGTCGTCTTATGAAGTTATCTAACACTGGTCCGGCAGTAAGATGATCAACGGGAATATCAAAAAAACCTTGAATTTGAGCGGCGTGCAAGTCCATTGATAAAATTCTGTCTGCGCCTGCGCGAGTTAAAAGATTCGCGACTAATTTAGCTGTTATTGGCACTCGTCCTTCGTCTTTTCGGTCTTGTCTTGCATAACCGAAATAAGGAATTACCGCCGTAATCCGAGAAGCACTGGCGCGTTTGAAACTTTCAATTAGTATCAAAAGTTCCATCAGATTATTATTCACAGGCGGACAAGTCGGTTGCACGATAAAAATATCTTGACCGCGTACATCTTCGTCTATCTTGACCTGAGTTTCGCCATCGGGAAAATTACCTATCGTTATCGCGCCTTGAGAAATCCCAAGATAACAACATATCTGCTTCGTAAGCGAGGAATTAGCCCTACCAGAAAATATTTTCAAATCGTTCATCTGAAAGATTAAGTGAATGTACGCAACTCACGCTATCACTTCGGTAATGTAAAATCTATTCATTAAAAAGCCGACTGTTCCAACCGAAAATTTAAACGCGAGCTGGTTAAAATGTAAAATGAATTATGTTTTTAATTTATTGGCACAACTTTAATATATCAGTAGAATTATTTTTTAAACACAGATAATCCGCGTTTAAAATAATTCCGCTGATATATTACAATCGTTACCAGCAGTGATAATATAAATCCCTGATTCCGATTTTTCAACTACCCATCCTTTCGGCAAGTTTTAAACAAGTTGCAAGGTTTACGCGAAAGAATAAACATAACGGAATATATCAGGGAAATTTTTTAAGGGACAAAAGGAACTTTAGGAACAAAAGGGACGCCGTTGTTTACGATCAAAAATTGATGACTCAAAAAACAATACAAATATTCCGCTGATACATTACAAAATATGAAACAATCAGAATAATTGTTACGAATAATTTACAAATAATATTCTGTTAAAATTCATATTGCACGGGCGGATCGGTGAAACTGTAGATTGTCGCTGTCCAATGTTCAAGACAAAATGAGGCGAAAATTGGATTCGTTGGTTCAATATAAATTTCTTTGATAGTCGGATACAACTCTAATATTTTTTTCTTGACATCAATATTATCAATCAATTTGACGTTTCCAGAAACTCGGATCCACTTGGCGACTCCGTCAAAGGAGCTAAACTCAACTTTTGGATTTGCGTTTAATTCTTTCCAAAAGTTTTTATTTTTCGCCGTGCAAAACCAAAGAACTCCATTTTCATCAAACGGAAATAATATTGGTCTAACTTTAGGCGTATTATTATCGCTAGTTGCAAATTGCGTGCTAGGATTTGCTTTTAAAAAATCAATTACTGGTTTCATAATTTTTTTCTCCTTATTTTTATTAGTTTTTTTTGAAATAGAGATTTTAAACTTCTCATTTCATAACAACGATTATTTTAAGCTCTTCGCGCGTTAATTTTCGGTTAGAGCAGTCGGATTGCCTGCGTTGGACAGCCGACTTTTACGCTCTAACAATGTCGAGATTCATATTACGAATCGTATTATTTGTTACAAAAAATCCGAATCAATATCCGGTAACAATTTGAACGTTGCCGATTATACCGGATTCGTGTAAAGCGCCGTTTGGTCCTCTATGGATTCGTAGTTTTCTTTGATCCTCTGGTAATTTACGATCTCCAATAATACGATTCGCCCACGTGTTGACAACCTCGATCTCAAGCTCGTTTTTACCAGATTTTAATAACGACGAAATTTCCACTCTATACGGCGCAGTCCAAACTCCGCCCGCATACTCGCCATTCACCTTTACCTTTGCCATCGCTACAACCTTGTCAAAATCAAGAAATAATTCTCCATCAGGTTTACTCCTCAACTCAAACGAAGTCTTGTAAATCGCCGTGCCGGAAAAATATTTAATCCGGTCGTCCGAATGCTTCGACCAGTCCGTCAACTTCTCAAATGTTACCGGCTCAACAGGTCCGCGTTTGATTTCATCCGACTCAAACTTTACCGTCCACGCCGAATTAATTTCTGTAACAATAATTCGCTCAGGAAAATTTTGCTCCAAACAATCAGAAGGAAACGCAATAATCTCGCTGTCAAACGCCGAAACTCTTCTTGTCTTGCCCGCATCTTTGTACGTTACCGTCAACGTTTTTCTAAACGAAACTTTCGGATCGCCAACCAGTTGCAACATATCATTCACCGGAAAACTTCGCGTTCCGCCGTCGATAATTTTTTGTACCGCTTTTGTTGCGTCCAACGTTGCGGCGGGTTCGTCGAGTTTTCCATAAAGAGCTTTCTCGACGACAATTTTCGGTTTCGCATTAAATCCCTCAACTGACTTAATCGTTGTCGGCTTTGTTGAATTTTTGTTACGAAAAATAATAAACGCGCTTTCGTTTGGTTCGAATTGAAGCGGCACGGACGTCGTTTTGTCTTTTTCAATTTGCGTGAATGCCGACAACAAACGATTCTTGCCCGTTACCGGATTCCACAATTCCGGCTGCTTGCCAAAAACGCGAAATGTCGCCGTAGCATAAACGCGATCATCCGATTGATTCGTAATAAAATAAATATCCGTCTCGCCGTCTTTTCGATGCGAATATTGAAGCGAATTCGACGTCGCGACAAAATCCGGCGGCAATTTAATTTCGTTGTCGAAAAATTCTGCAATAGACGTATTGAGAATTTTCTTATTGTCCCAAAGTCTCGCGGAAAAATTTTGAACTCGTTTATCAGCTTCAGGATAATTCTCAAGCGACGGCGAGCGGACTGGTCGAACCGTTGCAATAATTGGTAATCCGGCTTCGGCGAAACTTACGATTTTCTCAAAAATTTCTGGTCGAATTACGTCTTGCGGAGGTAAAACCAAAACGCGATACGATGCCCCATGCGGCAGAGTCAATTTTTTGTCGATTACCTTTGCGTCGCGCAAAAGGACTTCGGCGTTAATGTGATCGTAATGATAACCCGTCGGCGTTGGCGGCTCTGTGATTCCGCACATTTTCGGCGCGTCTTCTCCGATAAAATACGCGACATCCGAAACATCGAAGCCTTTTTGTAACAGAAATCCGCATCGTCGAATGTAGTCGGTGAACAGATCGAGTTGCGAGAACCACGTATTTTTACGATTAAATTGAACGTTATACCATTCGTCGATTCCGGGATAAACGTTGTCGGCGTGTTGCTGAATATATACGTGTAAAATGAAAGCGTTGATCCCTTCCGCAAAAGACCAATCGGCGCGTCGTTTCAAGTTGTTCGGATGACGCGCGTAGTGTCCGCTGCCACTAGTGAGAGCTTCCGCCCAGACTTTACTCTTGCCGTAAGTGTGAGCGCACGAAGTCGCGCAACGTATCTCCGGTTCGCCAATATGATTGTCAGTCCAAAACTCGCCGCCGACTTCGTCTGATTGTCCGCCGTATTGCAAAAATTCTCCGGCGAATCCCCACGAACCATAATTTTCAAGCCAGACCGTTAAGCCGTCTTTGTGAGATTTTTCACGCATCGGTTTAACATAATCATAAGCGATTTTGTCTGCAACTAATCGCCGCACGTCCCAAAGAAATCGACTCGACTTCTCTGGAGAGTCAATCGGATATCCATAATACGACGGCAGATACGGCGTCGGGTCGTAGTTGTAACGTTTTTTGAAAATTTCAATAAAGTCGTCTGTGAAATTTTGTCCGCCCTTTTCATAACTGTCGAGAACATTAATTTTGAACGTGCGTCGATCTTCTGCCGGAATGTTTTCGAATATTTTTCCCATGAAAGAATCGTAATGATATTCCATCCATTTCGCGCTTAATTTATCGCATTCGAGTCCGCTTCCTCCGGCTGGTGCTGGTGAATTTGTTGCGCCGGTTGGAGTCATTCCGAGTCGCAAGATTACCCATTCGCCTTCGGGAACGTCCCAAGTTAGGACTCCGTCTTTGTCGAGGCAATTTGATATATTTTTTACGTTTTCAGGTTTTATACTCAACGAGGAATCCGCCGTTCCGTAATCCCAGATAAAGGCGTCCCAAGGCGGCGCGTAAGAGTTAAACATTTTGCCCATTGTTTTCTCGACATATCGATCAACGACCGGCGCGTGAGTTAAATTTATTCCGCGAATTTTCTTTTTATTTCCGTTACGAAAAATAATTTTGTATTCGTCTGAATTAACTTCAGGAAACGATACCGCAACCGAACCCCAAGGATCAAAACCGCGACTAATATTGGGCGAATCGGTACGGTCGATATTAAATTTTTTAATCGTTT
>JAITAZ010000024.1 GCA_031283825.1 Planctomycetaceae bacterium
TCCCGACGGGACAAGGTTGATGTTTTGATTCAAATTAAAGGGAACTACTAAAAACTAATATTATTAGGAACGCGGGTGTCTCGCCTGCATGACAAACGCCTAAATATGCGGTCGAGACGACCGCGATCCTAATAAAAATAAATTTTACATGAGGTAGGCGACCTTTCGGCGAAAGGTTGCGAACCTACGGTCGCCTACCTGATCTGGGGCAACAAGTGCTTAACATGAGTTATTCTGTTAGAATCGAACAGATTGGTAATGCGTGCGGGATTTTTCGACATTGAATATTGGATAAATTATTACAAATATTTCAAACTAACCGACGCAAAAAATTTTTTTTTGTATTCAACGTCGAGGGGGGTACTCGACTTTTTTGTCAAAAGATGGTTTACTATCCATAACAAACGTTACGCGGATTGGAATAATTTTTTCCGCTTTGTTTTTTATGCTAGATATTCGGCAAAAAATCAATCGTGATTTTTGTTTTGTTTATTGAGCCGCCTAATTGGCGATTTTAAACTAGACGACTCACATTATGATTTTCCGCGATTCAAAGACAATCTATTAAAGAGTTTGCTTTCCGAAATCAATTATGCGGCGATAAGCTAAAATTAAAGCGTTAACAGTTTAAAATTATCGTAACGATAATAGTTTTTATTTTTTTTCCATTCACCTTTAATAATTAAAATTGAAATTTTAACAAATGCCTAATTCTTATAACGAGCCTCATTTCGTATCTCAAATTGATATTGTTCATTCGAGTTCTCAGCAGGAAACGCCGTCGTATCGATTGACTGGTCAAATACAAGAGCCGCTTTCGGAGTTATGTCTTTTGATGCGGGAATTGCTCGCGGCTCAAGATAGACAAAACGAACTATTAGAAGAGTTGATTACGCAAACGGGGCAAAATCAGCGTAGAAAAACCGTTGAATTGGCGTTATGGAAACGTTCCAATCCCGAATTATCTGAATTTTGCCGTAAGGCGGCAATTAAACTAGAACGAGTACAAACAGACTTGTTGTCAACAATCACGGAAGAAATTGATTCTAATTCTGAATCATTGCTGGAAAGCGAATTTTGTCTGAATGAATTTGTCGATAGATTCGGAATGAAATTCGTACAGTTAAATACGCTCGTACAAGTATTGACCCAACTCGGCAACGCACCCGATATTCAGATACATCGAAATAATGTAAACGCAACAAAAAAAGCTACTGTCAATGAAAAATAAAAATAAATTTTCCGTAACCGTTCATGGTTTTTTAATCACGGATAATTCGGGGAATTTTAAACGCGGATAATATCAGTTATTATCCGCGTTTAAAACCGTGAACTGTTACATTTTTTCTTTATGGTTTTGCGATGGCAAAGTGCTTGTATCGTATAATTATTCTATTTCGCAACCGAAAATTTCTTTATTGCCTAGTATTATTAGTCCGCGTTCTTTGATTTTTTCTATTGCAAGATCAGGATTGTTGAATCTGAAAATACTAATCGAAGAATCTATACCGACTTTATTCTCGTCCTTTGATATTGCCGGTACGAGAGAAAATCCGTACATGTATTCAATATTTAATTTCGCGTCGTCCATTGTTTCTAGGATTGTCGCGAGTCCGCCGGGGCGATGTTCAACTGAAATCGCGATGACTTCGGAAATTTTTACGATCACATCGTGTCGTTCAAGTTCCATTTTTGCTCGTTGCCACTCTTTGACGAGTAATCGCAATATTCCGAATTGTTCCGTATCTGCGAGAGCTATCGTTTCGATATTGATCCCGCAATCCGCAAGTATTCTGCAAGTGCGGCTAACATTGCCCGGCTTGTTTTCCAGAAATACAGATAATTGTTTAAGTTTTTTTGACATAATATATTACACAATCTTTTGTAAACTGTTTACTTTTTAATTTTTGGTTTACGTCGTTTGAATTTTTTTATGAATATTTTTATGAATATTTATTGAATAGTATTATTTTTTAATTGCGACTTGTTACGTTATGAATTATTTGCTAATTTTCCATGCGATAACTTTGTTTCCTGTTGCAACGACTAGTTGTCTTTCAACGATTACTAGTCCCGTTACCGACTCTCCAATCGAAAAAGAATCGACTTGTTTACCAGTCTGATCAAAAACGAAAATAACGCCCAATTGCGAAACAACAATCCACGCTCGTTTCGATTCGTCCAATAAATCTGCCGCGAGCAAATTGTACTCGCCAACCGGCAATGGACTTTGCCAACGAATCGATCCCGAATCGTTTAATACGGCAATTGACGTCCGTTCTCCGTCCGGTGCTGAAATTATCGTACATAAATCGCCGCTGACAACATCAAACGAAAAACAACGAACCGACGCGCCATTAGGACTCAACGTCTCTAATCTTTTTCCGTCTGCTGAATATTTCTGTAATTTAACGACAGAATTACTTGCGTCGAGACTATATAACCCGCGTTTATCTTTTTGATTTTTATCTTTTTGATTATAGTCGCCGATTTGAAAAGGAGACGTAATTGTGTCGTCTCGCCAAATTTCTTTTCCGTTTAAATCTATTGTGCAAATCGAATCTCCTCCTGATACGTCTCCGTCAATCGCAACGACTCCAACGACAACTTCCGGTTCGTTGATTCCATCGGCGTCAACAAATTGGAAGTCGGCAATTTTTAATTTAGTGTCGGCGGTTTTGCTTTGCGGAACGTAACGCAACCGCGATTTCAATTCTGAATCAAAAACGTGAACCGCGTTGCCGTTATTAGACGAAAAACCGACATAACTTCCGCTCAAATCGACCGACGTCCGTACTAGTGTCAGAAGTTCGTCGTTAGAAAAACCTTCCGGCGTAATTTTCTTTATCAATTTACCGGATAAATCTATCAGCGCGACGCTATTTCCTTCGCATGGAACAAGCAATGTTATTTTATCCGGCTTGTTCTGATTTTTGGTTGCGTTAATTATATTAGTTTCGGATTGTTTGTCTAATTCGGCGTTGTCAGATTTTTTTTCGTCAGATTTTTTATCGGTTTGTTCGACAATTTTTTCGTCTGGTTTCGGGTTTTGTATTGGGTCTAAATTTGAGTCTAATTTTTCGTCGTTTTTTGAATTAAAATTTTCGTTGTTGTTTTTTTCATTGTTGATTTTTTTGTCTGAATTTTTAACTTTTAGGACTGCGATATTTCCTGTTGACGCGAGCGGAAGTTCCCATAATTTGTTTAGTTTGAAAGTTTTTGGCGGGCTTTGAGGAACGAGTTCTGTTGTGGTTGGTTTTTCTATTGGCACGCAGATTGACGCGAATATTCCTTTATCGGTCATTATTTTTAATTCGTTTGCGTGTTGGATTTTTCTTTGTTGTAGAGTTTTTTGTAATTCGTTTAATGTTTTTTCGTAAGGTTTTTTACCTTCTTCGATTTCTTTTAGCAGCGAGTTGATAGCGGCGGCTTGCATTCCTCCGCGCGAGTAAAATTCTACTCTATTTTCGACTCCTAGCACGACAATTGTCGGAAACGAATCGACTGATAGCGCGTCTGTTAATTTTCCGTCTAATTCGTGCCAGTATGGTTTTCGGAGACTCCATGTTTTGCAGATTGGTTTTAGCAAGTCGGGCAAGGTTTTTTTTTCGGTTTCTTTTATTTCGTCTGCGTTGATGACAAAAAATTGGATATTATTTTTGTTTGCGTTTTCATCTTCTGCTTTGTAAAATTCTTCGATTGCTTGACGGCAAGGTTCGCTCCAAGTTGTCCAGAAGCAGAAGGCGGAAATTTTACCTTGCAAGTCGGAAATAGATTTTTGTAACGATAAATCGGTTTTTGTATCGTTGGCAATATTAGTTTTTTCGGTTGAGTTATTTGTTGGATTTTCAGTTGAAATTTTTGTTGTTTTTTCAGTTGAATTTTCGGATGGATTTTCGGTTGAAATTTTTGTTGTTTTTATTGAGTCGAGAATTAGTTCTTTGAATTTTAGCGATTCTGGGTTTGTCAAATTTTTGCCTAGAATTTCTGTTTCTACTGGTTTAAATTCTGATACTTGTTTTGCGTTTGTTGGTTGCATCATTTGAAATGCTTCTTCGGCGATAGGCAGATCGAATTGTGCGTCGTTCATTTCGATTCTTATTGTTCTTACGCTTTCAAATTCGGCGGCAACTAGCAAACCTTCGACCATGTAATCGAATCGCAGCAATGCGCTATTTCGTCTGCTTATCCATAGTGCTCTATCGCCTCTTTCGTGTTTTATTTTTATTACATCGCATGGGATATTTCCGATAGACTGCGATTGTAATAATTCTGTAGTTGCGCCTTCCGGTAAAAAAGTTTTGAGCGGATCGGTTGCGAAAAGGAGTATTAGTTGCGGAGGAAAACGTAGAATCTCGCTTGGGAAAACGATATTCATTGCTTGATCCAGTTCGACATCGTTGAACAGTTTATCGAATGTTAAAGGATTCGGCGTCGAGAAACGTAATACTTGATCCGGCAACGCTCTGATTTGAGCGTAACAATCTGAACCGTTTGACACGAGTTTTCCTTCGTTACATTCGATTCGTAGTTTACTTGGTTTTTTGATTGCGACAGTGCAAGACCATGTAACCGGTTCGGCGTCTGGTTGCGTCATTTTTCCAACAATCAAACCGCGACCGTGATCCGCGTAAGATTTTGCGTTACGATAAACCGTAACCATGCGATTGAGAATTTCGATTGATTTTTTTTCGTTGTTTTTTGTATCGTTTACGTCGGTTTCGGTCGTCGAATTATCTGGCGAATCGATTATTGTAGTTGGCGGATTATGATCGTGTCCGCCGCTTGGAGAACACGAGCAACCTTCCATTATCAAACAAAATAATGCGATTACATACAACAAATTAATTCGCACGAAAGAAATCGTAAAACTATAATCGGTCATAATTATTCTCCATTAGACGTAATTAAATTGGTAATAATATTTCAGCGTAAAATTTGTGTAACCGTTCACGTACAAGAGAAAATTTTTCTAAGCCC
>JAITAZ010000128.1 GCA_031283825.1 Planctomycetaceae bacterium
CGCACCCCAAAAGTCCGTAATCAAAATTCGATAAAGGACAACATGACATAAAACAAATTATACAAATTCTAAAATCAAAAGAAAAGACCAATTTAAAAATAATTCCAGTGATATGTTACGAAATTTCTAATAATAGAATTTACAATATCCCAGTGAAATTATTTTTATAACCGTTCACAAAAAAAATTCCTCCGCCCCGAAAGAATAACTTTCAGGACGTAGGAATTTTTCTCTTTCGCGTAATGCAATTATCAAATTTTAATTGACAGTTACGTCATTTTCTTTATCTGTGTTTATCTATCGAATCTGCGGTTATCGTGTTGAAAAATTCTACTTGGTTTTCAAAACTTCCGAATTTAACGTTTAGCTTTTCTTTGCGTTGGCTAATGCCGAGTAGAAAGAGAAACGTTCAATTGCGTCGTTTTGAGCTTGTTCGATTAAGGTTTCAAAAACTTCTGGTTTGTTTCGTTTCAGAAGTCCGAATCGATTTTGTTTTTCAACAAAGTCTTTAATAGAACCTTCCGGCGTTTTGCTTGCAATTTCTAAAGGTTGCGATTTTCGCGGGTCGTAAGTGTAAAGCGACCAATAACCGCTCTTTACAGCTTCCTTTTGCAAATCCAACCCCATTTTCATGTCCGCCATCCCATGCGCAATACAATGAGCATACGCAATAATTAACGACGGACCTTTATAAGATTCAGCAGCTCGAATCGCCTTTATCGCGTGCATCGGATTTGCACCCAATGCAATTTGCGCAACAAAAACAGTTCCATACGCCATTCCCATCATGCCTAAATCTTTTTTCCGCGTTGGTTTGCCACTCGCCGCAAATTTAGCAACCGCACCTTTCGGCGTTGACTTCGACGCTTGACCTCCAGTATTCGAATAAACTTCCGTGTCAAGCACCAATATATTAATGTCTCGACCAGAAGCAATTACGTGATCTAAACCGCCGTAACCAATATCATACGCCCAACCATCGCCGCCAAACGCCCAACAACTACGCCGAACCAACGAATCAGCAATATTCAGTAAATTCGTTCCCGTCGTGCAAGCGTCGAACTCGCCCGTTTCACATTTTCCTTGCTCCAAACAAGACTTGACCTTCGACTTTAACTCCGCAACCCATTGACGTTGTTGAGCAATTTCCGCCTCCGTCTCTTGCTTGTTATTGAGAATATTGTCAACCAATTCCGCACCGATTTTATCGCGGCGAGCCGTCAATATTTCTTTCGCGTACAAATTCTGCTGATCAACCGCCAAACGTAAACCTAACGCAAATTCAGCGTTATCTTCAAATAACGAATTACACCACGCCGGACCGCGACCATTAACGTCTTTCGTATAAGGCGTTGTCGGCAAATTACCGCCGTAAATCGACGAACAACCTGTCGCGTTGGCAATTAACATTCGGTCGCCGAAAAATTGCGTAACTAATTTGACATAAGGAGTTTCTCCGCAACCCGCACACGCGCCGGAAAACTCAAACAACGGCAACAACAATTGAGAACCCTTAATATTATCAGCATTTACGGTCGCACGGTCAACGTCGGGAATTGACAAAAAGAAATCCCAATTCGCCCGCTCGCTTTCAAGATGATTGATTTTATTCTCCATATTTATCGCCTTACGTCCTTCGACTGTCTTATTTTTCGCCGGACAATTATGAACGCAAAGTCCGCACTCGACGCAATCGTCCGGCGCGGGTTGAACTACAAATTTCGCGCCCGGATATTCTTTACCTTTCCAATCGGCGGTTTTGAAACTTGCGGGAGCTTTCGCAAGTACTTCGGGGTCAACCTTTTTAATCCGAATTGCCGCGTGCGGACAAACTAGCGAACATTGCCCGCAATGAATACACGTTGCCGGATCCCAAATTGGAATTTCGATTGCGATGTTGCGTTTTTCGTATTGAGAAGTCGCGGTTGGAAATGTTCCGTCTGACGGTAAAACGCTGACCGGTAAATCGTTACCGCGAGCGGCAAGAATTTCGCCCAACGTTTCCTTGACAAATTTCGGCGGATTTCCTACCGTTCCCATGTGTCGGCTAAATTTTGATGTAACCGTTTGAGGATAATTAACTTCACGCAACGCCGCAACGGAGGCGTCAACGGCTTTATAATTTTTCTCAACGACGGCGTCGCCTTTTTTGCCGTAAGTTTTCTTGATTGCTTTTTTGATATATCCGATTGCCTCTTCGGACGTTGGGAAGAGTTTCGCAAGTTGGAAGAAACAAGTTTGCATGACTGTATTTAGACGATTTCCCATTCCGGCTTCACGAGCGACCGTAACGGCGTCAACGACGTAAAACTTTGCCTTCTTGTCGATTATTTCTTTTTGTAATTCTGCCGGAATGTTGTCCCAAACTTCGTCTGGACCGTATGGAGAATTTAGCAGAAAAGTTCCGCCTTCGACTAGCGGCGCGAGCATATCGAGTTTTTCTGTAAACACAAACTGATGACACGCAACGAAATTCGCCTTTGTTACAAAGTACGAACCTTTGATCGGACGCGGCGAGAAACGCAAATGCGATTCTGTAACGGAGCCGGCTTTTTTGGAGTCGTACACGAAGTAGCCTTGTGCGGACAGTTCGGTATTTTCGCCGACGATTTTTGTCGTATCTTTATTTGCGCCAACAGTTCCGTCGCTGCCGAGTCCGAAAAACAGACATCTTCTGACATCGTCGGCTTCGGTTGAAAAGTTTGGGTCGTAGTCGAGGCTCAGGTGAGTAACGTCGTCGTTGATTCCGACTGTAAATTCTCTTTTGGGTTCGGGTTTAGTTAATTCGTCGTAGATTGCTTTGACCATTGTGGGCGAAAATTCTTTTGACGCTAAACCATATCGACCTTTAGAAATAAAGAGTTTTTCGCCTTTCCAAAATTCTGCGATTGCCGTAATGACGTCTTGGTAGAGTGGTTCTCCTGCGGAGCCGGGTTCTTTTGTGCGGTCGAGTACGGCGATTTTTTTAACTGTTTTGGGCAGAGCGTTTACAAAAAATTCGCTTGCAAAGGGTCTGAAAAGTCTGACGTTGATTAGCCCGATTTTAGCGTTTGGATTTGATTTTCTGTATTCGTCGAGGAATTCTTCGATTACGCCGGTTGATGACGCCATTGAGACGATGATAAGTTCGGCTTCTGGGTGTCCGAAGTAGTCGAAGATTTTGTATTGTCGTCCGGTGAGTTTTGCTAATTTATCCATTTCGTCCTGAACGATTTGCGGAACGTTTTTGTATAAATTATTTGCACCTTCTCGCGATTGAAAGAACACGTCTGGGTTTTGTGCGGTGCCTCGTAGTAGCGGGTTATCTGGTGTTAAAGCTCTTTTTCTGAAGTCGGTAATTTTATTTATGTCGAGTATTTGTTTTATGACATCTTCTTTGATTGGTTCGATTCGGTTTACTTCGTGTGAGGTTCTGAAGCCGTCGAAAAAGTGTACGAAAGGAATTTTTGATTTATAAGTTGCGGCGTAAGCGATTAGTGCGGCGTCGTGAGTTTCTTGAACAGTTCCTCCGCAAAGCATAGCCCATCCGGTACTTCGACATGCGAGAATATCGCTGTGGTCTCCGAAAATTGCCAGTGCGTGTGTAGCGATAGTTCTGGCGGTAACGTGAAATACGGTTGGAGTTTGTTCGCCGGCGATTTTGAACATGATAGGAATCATGAGCAATAATCCTTGTGAGGCGGTAAATGTGCAAGTCATTGAGCCTGCTTGTAATGCGCCGTGGACAGCGCCTGCTGCGCCGGCTTCGCTTTGCATTTCTATAATTTGCGGTATTGTTCCGAAAATATTTTTTTTACCTTTTGCCGCCCATTCGTCGGCGAGTTCGCCCATTGTTGAGGAAGGCGTAATGGGATAAATTGCCATAACTTCGTTGCAAGCGTGGGCAATGAGGGTCGTAGCTTCGTTACCATCGACCATTAAAAAACGATTTTCACTCACTAGAGTCTCCAAAAGAATTATTAGGGTTAAAGCGGC
>JAITAZ010000145.1 GCA_031283825.1 Planctomycetaceae bacterium
TTTTTGGGGGATTCATTGCTACTGAGGTTTTTTAAACAATAGTAAGAAAAATTAGGTTTTAAATGAGGTTTGCGGAAACTGTTAAAATACGTTTCGGAAAATTCTACTGATATATTACCTTTTGAGTTGTTTCAAACAGATTTCAAATAAAAACGTCCTCTTCGTCTTCTTAAAATTAAAATAACTCTGTAAGCTGAAATATGACAAATTCTAATTTTACCCTCTAATTGTCAATGTAAAATTTTTGGTTACAATTAGTCGTTCTTGTGAAATTTGCCAATAGTTCTTTTAATTTATGCGACTCGTATTTTTAATTTTGGGACTTACGAGCTTATTATTCCTACAGGCAAGTTGTCGGCTCTAACTGAAAAAAATTTCAAGCGAGGGCTGGTTTCAAAAATTATAAACAAAACAATCCTTTATACATATTTAATTCGTATTAGTATTTTTATGATTGCAATAGTCGGTTTTTGTAGTTTTGTGAAAAGACTCAATTTGTTTGTGCGTGAACTATCGGTTATCAATAAGAGTTTATTGACCGAACAATCTGTTTTTATGTTTTTATATTGTCGTGTTGGTCGAGTTTTAAAATTTATACAGTATATACTGTATATAATCCTGAATGCGATTCTAAATACGAGTCGACAATTTTTTTCACGATTGAAATTTGATTTCATCCCGATTCGAATTGCTCTAACGAATAAATCTCGAATGGACGATTCAATCAGCAAAACGACAAAACTCAGTAAAGAGAACCGAAACAATAAAGTCGATAATTCTGAAAAAAATAATATTAACAACAACGATAATAACAATAACGACGGCAACAATACCGACAATGACAACGGCAACGACAATGATAACGACAACAACGACGACAACGACAACAAGAAAAATAAACGTAAACCGAAGTTACCGCCTCCAGACAAAAGCGTTTCGATTTGGTTGATTTTGGTTATTGTGACTGGCGCGATGCTTATTATTACGGCGATGCAACCTACTCGTGAGGAGATTCCGTATAGTTATATGTTGCAATTGATTGAGCAAGGACCTAAACCGGAAGCGTTTGTTGAAGTGAGCGAAGGCAAGGGCAAGAATGCTTTGACGGTTCGGTATTCTAATTTGGACAAGTTGGTTGTTAACAGTTATGAGATTAACGCGACGGTAACTCGTCAGGTTTTGCGTATTGGCAACAAGAAGGAAAAGCGTCCGGTGCAAAATGATTTTAAGATCACGTGTGGTAGGAGTGGTTTTGCGCTTGACGATGGTCAGTTGCTTGATCTTTTGCGCAAGCATGGATTTAAGTTTCGTAGCGCGGGTTCTCCGGGTTTTTGGCAGGAGCATGGGGCGTGGCTTTTGCTTTTTGCGTTGACGATTGGGGTAGTATTTTTTCTGATTCGCGGACTTGGCAATTCTGGTGCGATGGCGTTTGGTCGGAGTCGCGGCAGGCTGATAACGCAGGAGGACATTGACATTACGTTCAATGATGTCGCTGGAGTTGACGAGGCGGTTGACGAGTTGAAGGAGATAGTTGACTTTTTGCAAACTCCAGAAAAGTTTCAAGCGCTTGGCGGTCGTATTCCTCGCGGCGTTCTTTTGGTTGGACCTCCTGGCACGGGCAAAACGATTTTAGCCAAAGCGGTTGCGGGCGAGGCGGGCGTTCCGTTTTTTAGTTTATCGGGTTCTGATTTTGTGGAGTTGTATGTTGGCGTTGGTGCGGCGAGGGTTCGTGATTTATTTGAGCAAGCGCAGCATAGGCATCCGTGTATAATTTTCATTGACGAGCTTGACGCGTTGGGCAAGATTAGGGGCGGCAGTCAGCTTGGCGGACATGACGAGCGGGATCAAACGCTTAATGCGTTGCTTGTTGAGATGGACGGTTTTAGTACGAATTCGGGAATTATTGTGATGGGTGCGACGAATCGACCGGAGGTGCTTGATCCGGCGTTAATGCGACCGGGCAGATTTGATCGTCAGGTGTTGGTTGACAGACCTGATTTAGCTGGTAGAGAGGCGATATTGAAGGTTCATGTTAAAAACGTGAAGCTTGACAAGTTGATTGATTTGAAGGAGATAGCTTCGATTACGTCTGGATTTGTTGGCGCGGATTTAGCGGCGTTGGTGAATGAGGCGGCGTTATTGGCGGCGAGGGCGGACAAGAAAACGGTTACGATGACGGAGTTTAATGAGGCGGTTGAGCGAGTTACGACGGGATTGCAGAAGAAGCAGCGGGTGATAAGACCGGACGAAAAGAAGCGGATAGCGGTGCATGAGTGTGGTCATGCGTTGGTAGCGTATTTTACGCCTCATTCGGATCCGGTTCATAAGGTATCGATTATTCCGCGTGGGTTAGCGGCGTTGGGTTATACGTTGCAGCGACCTGATGATGATCGTTATTTGATGACGAGAAACGAGCTTGAGGCGAGGGTACAGACGTTGTTAGCTGGAACGATTGCGGAGGAGATGGAGTTTGAGGCGGTTTCGACGGGAGCGCAAAATGATTTGGAGAGGGCGACGGAGATTGCGAGGGCGATGGTGATGGATTTTGGGATGAGCAAGTTGGGCAGGGTAACGTACAGGGACAATCCGCGTGGAACGTTTATAGGCGAGGTGATTCCGAAGGCGAGGCAGCATAGTGAAAAGACTGCGTGGGAGATTGATCAGGAGATAAAGTCGATAATTGATTCGTTATTTGATCGGACTCGTAATTTGTTGTATGAGAAACGTGAAATTTTGGAGCGTTTAATGGAGAGGCTTTTGGCAAAGGAGGTCATTGAGAATGAGGAGTTGAAAGAGGTCATTGAAAATGTAGAGATAAAAGATTCTACAGATTCTGCTGCTGATGATTTGAATGATTGGGACAAGTCTAAAAATGCTGTAGAAAATTCCGAATCGTTAGAGAAACCTGATATTCCAAGAAATTCAATAGACTTATAAACTCATGTTACGCACTTGCTACCCCAGATCAGGTAGGTGACCGCCTACTTCTGGATTAGGAGCGGACTTATACGGATCGGAATTATCAAGGAAGTATTGAACTCTGTGAGCTTCAATAGGATCGCCGGGTTTATAACCCCGCAACGTGTCCGCTATGTATCCGGCAACTTTAAGGAATCTCGGAGAATAGTACATTTTTATAAATCGGGTAAAATGGAAAATACAATTAAAAAAGCGGTGGACTGAAAAAGCTGGACAGGAAAGTGGGGGGAATAAGGTATATATTCGTTACAATAAATATGATTGTTCTCAATAGTCTTCTCCTCCACATAGAAGTTGATAACAATCC
>JAITAZ010000191.1 GCA_031283825.1 Planctomycetaceae bacterium
AAAACCTCCGACGAGAAAAATACGGCTCTACTCGAAAAATTATTTAAAAATAAATTGAACGAGTCGAATAAGACAATTGATCCAGCCGCTAAACAATTTGTTGATTCCTTCATTAAAACTCCATTTGCAAAATGGCGCGACGATTATTTCATATTAGAAACAGACGAAACATCGGCGTCGTCGGTTTTTTTCCATCGACGTCAATTAGACAATTCCAATATAAATATTGTGTTTATTTGTAACGCAAGTTTAACGAATTCGGCAAAGGGTCATATTCGAATTGTTCACGATAAAATTGAAGAGTGGGATTTAATGACCGGCGAAATAAAACCGCTTAAATCAGGCATAGGATTTTCCAGCGGCGGTCGAGAACACTACTCGTATGACTTTGAGTTACCGCCCGCCGGTAGCGTAACTCTAGTAACTGGAAAATCTAAAGAATTCAAAAACAACAAAGATAAAACAACGTCGTCGTCTCCAAAAACTAAACAAACAATTAAACAATCGCAAAAATTTGATTCATCAATTATTAACGATCCGATTATTCAATATTTGGAGAATCAACCTCCAAAGCGCGAGATTCCGATTCAACCAATTTCTGTAACGAAAATTCGTCGTCTTGATGACAATGTTTTGACATTAGATTATGTTGACGTGAAAGTCGGCGCGGATGAACGTAAAGACATTTACACTTGGGCGGCGAATCGATTTGTATTTCAAAAACACGGTATGTCGTCGGGCAATCCTTGGGATAATCAGGTTCAGTTCAAAGACGAATTGATTACAAAGAAATTCCCTGAAAATAGCGGATTCGAGGCGGTTTATCATTTTACGTTGCAGGAGTCGATTCCTAAAAATCTTGCGATTGTGATTGAACGTCCCGATTTGTACAAGATTTATTGTAACGAAAAAGAAGTCAAAGCGACTCCAAACGAATGGCGATTTGATAAATCATTCGGCAAAATTGATTTGTCCAAAGTTGCGCAAGTCGGCGTGAACAGCGTTAAGATTGTCGCTCAACCGATGACAATCGAACATGAACTCGAACCGGCGTATTTGCTCGGCGATTTTTCGTTACAAAAATTCAACAAGGGATTTGTTGTCGTTCCGCCGACTCCGTTGTCGATGAAATCAAACGAGTCCGAACTTGTTCTCAAGCATAACGAAGAGTTGGAATACGTTTCATGGCTTTCGGTGGGAGTCGGGTTTCGCCCTGAAAATCCAGACGTACAAGATAATTCGCCATCGCTCAAATTTGAATTCGAGCAAAAACAAAAAATCGACGTAATTCGAATTTGGAATTACAACGAAAAAAATCTCAAACAACGCGGAGTAGAATCGCTTGAAATTTCTGGTGTCGGTGCGAAAGGAGATCACAAAGAACAAATCAGTTTGCCGATTGGCGATGGTTCGTATAAAGAGATTCCATTTAATTCGGCGCAGAAATTCAAAACGATTACGTTTAAAATTCTTGCTAATCATAATGGCGTAAAGTATCCGATTCCTGAAAATGTTAATCCGAAAGACAGCGGTTTTGTCGGACTTGCGGAAGTACAATTTTTAACGAAAAAAGATAATAAACTTGTTCCGATTAAAAACGTAACCGTCAAGGCGTCGAGCGAGTTGACTGCTAATCCGCATGATCGCAAAGCGTCGTATTTAATTGACGGGAGCGGATTTGGACAAACAAGATTATCGTGGAGAGATCAGGGATTGCCGTTTTATTCGGGCAAGGTTGAGTATTCGCAGATATTTAACGTTACGAAAATTGACTTGAAGAAAAATTATCAGGTTCAACTTCCGAAGAGTCCGACTGGTTGGTATGGAGCGACGGCTCAGGTAGTGGTCAATGGTAAGTCGGCGGGATTTGTAGTTTCGTCTCCTTGGTTGGTTGACGTAACAAAATTTTTGCGAAGAGGCAAAAATGAAATTTCGGTGATTGTTTATGGAACGCCAAAAAATCTGTTTGGACCTCATCATTCAGGAGCGATGCGAGGTCAAGCGTGGCCCAACGCTTTCCACCGAGCGCCAGAACATCAACCAAGCGGCGAAAGTTACGACTTCATCGACTACGGATTATTCAAACCTTTCACGCTAAATTCGTTTTAGAAATTTTGTAATATAGCAGTGGAGTATTTTGTAACGATTTGAGGTTGTCAAAAAGTAACAAAATATCTTTGAAATAATTTACGCCGAAATATTACAATTATCGTTATATAAAATAAAACATCATAATAGTCGTTTACGAATTTTAAAATTCATAATTCCGAATTTAGAATCGTGAACGGTTACAAAGTTGAATTATTAGAATTCCCTTTTAATCTGGTCTTATTTTTTTATTGGATTTATTGGCGCTAGTAGAGGGGATTTGTCGTTTACAGTTTGCCAGATGATAGCATAGAAATTGCCCTCACGATTGGTTTTGAAATTCGTTTCTACAAATTTAATCGGAGTATTTAAGCATTGCGTTTTGTTGTCCGGTAATAACTCAAGTCCTAAAGCGATTCGCGTGTTTTTTAATTTGGAAAATATAAATTCACGCTCCTCTCCGCTATAACAAATTCCTGTTAATCTCGCCGACGTTAAATTCGATTCAATATTCCAACTAATCGGTTTGCCATCAAATTGACTCTCCGGCGTCGTGTGAATTATCACCCGAACTCCACCCGCCGATAACTCATATCTCGTCGAATCAATTTGCCTCGCCGACGAACCTAATCCGTCAAGTTGATATACAATCTCAAATCTTTTCGCCCGAAAAATTCCATCAACAGGTCGATCCATACTCGGATGCATACTCCCTTGATCACTAAGCAACCCTATCGCCGTAACTATCTTGTTGCCACTCTGATAATGCCGACCCCACGCACTCGCAAAATCATTGCCGTCATGCTTAAAACGAAGCCGAAATACCGCAACCATATCATTGCTAATTTTCATCGCCGGCAAATTAACGTTACGATAATTATTTCTAACAACATTATTATCGCTAGACAAATTATCCGACTCGTTAGACTTTTCTACATCGTCTGACTTGTCTGCGTCGTTAGACTTTTCTACATCGTTAGACTTGTCTGAATTATCTGAATTGTCCGCACTGTTGACGTCTTTATTTTCGCTGTCTTTATCAATTGTCCAATACGCGATCAAACCTCTCGCTTGCTCCCAAAACGTATGATACGACGCCGTCCCAATCGCGGTTTTTGAATCCATCCACGTAACGCCAACGACATCAAACGCGACTCTGCCCTTGATAAATAAACTCTTAATTTCACGCGGTTTCTCCGGCGGAATCGTAAAATATTTCTTGATCGAATCGTCAATCGGTCGCATCGGAACAATCGTCGACGCCTCAACTGCACTTTGAACAAATTTATTTTCGCCATCGGCATAAGCAATTCTCGCTAGAATCATATTTCGCGTTTTCGTCGGCAATCTATCCGCATAACTTCGCGAATGCGGACCCGCCAACTCGCCCGTCGGAACATGATAACGCAACGCAATCATCTTCCACACATTTTCCAACAACTCCTTCGCGGCTTTGCGACAATCCATGTCCGCAACCAGATAAAGCATCCGCTCAAGCTCTTCAATCACAACCGGCAAATACGCCGGACTATTATACTCGCCAAAAGAACCATTCTCACGAAAATGATTAAGACATCGCAAAATTTTACGACGTCCGAAAGTCAGAAAATTATCGTTGCGCAAAATCTCGCCCGCCGCCGACGTTACAGTCGCACCGGTAATCGCAATATTCGTGTAAGCCGGTCCAACGTCCCGTTTCATTATCGCCCGACAACAATACTCAAGAGACTTTTGCGATTTCGCTAAAATTTCAGGTTGAAGCCGATGAGAAAAATCATGCAGAATTATAATCAATACCGCACCTTGAAAATCCGCCCAGTTATAATCGACCGTCGCCATCCGATTAAGAGGCTCTTCAACATACCAAGACCAAACGCCAAACGTTTTACTCTGCGGATCACGATCCTGCAAATCCAGAACTTTGTCAAGCGCGTTATTCCCCTCAACATGATGCTCCGAATACGGACTCGCAAGCAAAAATAAAGCTCGTTCCATTGCCGCTCGCGTCGGGTGAACTCGTGTACCTCTAGCGAAATTCGAATGATAACCTTTCGCCGCATTGTGAGTTCCCCAAGGCAAACCATTAGACGGATCAATTTCACCATCATGCCGTTTGATAATATTCAGAATAAGCCGATCACGCGAACTAATCGACTGCTCCGACGCTAAAATCATTGAATCAAACGTATTGAGAATTAAAAAGATTAGTAAAAAAAATGTCATTGTTAGTTTTTTTAGTTGTAGTAGTTTTTTTAGTTGTATTAGTTGTAGTAGTGGGGGAGTTGGGGAGTGGGGAAGTTGGGAAGTTGTGAGTTGTGAGTGGGATTTTTTGTTACGAAAATTATTTTATGCGTGAATTTCTACTATGTCTAAATCGTTTAGAATGTAATCTCCTTTTACGACAGTTCCGTCGTGAACTGCGCTGCCCCAGACTTTGCCGAACTTTAGATTTTTCGCGTAGTCTTTATGAATTAACTCCGCAAGATCAAACAACGTTTCGCCGCGAGATAACGTGAACGGTTTATCGCGGTCTGGTTCTTTTTTTCGCGGGTCTTTTGTGTAGATTCGAATCACGTTTAGAGATTGATAAATTACATTGCGCAATTCAGTCAACGCTTCCGGCGCGTTGGCGGAGATTTTAAATTCTCTAAACGGCAACGGGCAGATTTCATGAAATAATTCTAATCGTTCCGCCGCTTCGGGATCGTCGATTTTATTCGCCAGAACAAAAGTCTGCGTGAACGCTAAACCGACATCTTCTTCGTCTAGACTTGACTCTGCCGCTAATCTTGTTTTTGTAGTTTTGAGTTTATCGATTACATCTTTTGCTTGTTCCATTCCCGAATCATCGCCGAGATCAATCATCAACAGCGCGAGGTCAGCGCTTCGCACCATTCCGACAATATACGGCTCAAGAAAATCCGGCGTAATCGGCGGCGTATCGATCAACTGAACAAACACGTCTTCCCATGACATCATTCCGGGTTGCGGTTGTTTAGTCGAGAACGGATACGACGCGATTTCCGGCGTCGCGCGAGTCAACGACGCTAACAGTTGACTCTTGCCCGAATTAGGACCGCCAATAATCACCGCCGTCCCCGCGCCTTGACGCGGAATACGAAACGACCTCGCACCACCGCCGCTTCCGCCGCCGCGAGTCCGTTGAGATTCAACGTCTTTTTTGACTTGCGAAATTTGAGTCTTTAGTTTAGCTTGAAGATGATCCGTGCCTTTATGTTTAGGCATTTCAGCAAGCATAATCTGAAGCCATCGTAATTCATCTTCAGGCGTTTCAGCGCGTCGGTAGTTATCTTCAGCTTTTTTGTATTGTTGAGTTAGGTTTGCAGGCATTGGGGTTTTAGACTAAATATATTAATGTTAATTGGTAACTAGTTGGCGTAGTATTTTTAAGGGACAATGGGGACGAAAGGGATGTTATGGTTTATAAATCTTATTGAAAAGACTCAAGAGCGATGTCTTTTGAGTTTTCAATTTCCGATTTCAAACAACGGCGTCCCCTTTGTCTTCTAAAAAATTATGGATAAATAGGGGCTTATGTTTTAAAGTTGTAAATCAATCTATTATTATTTCTGGGTTATCATCTTTATCTACTAGATTTGGAGCTACGACTTCTTCTGGCGGTTTGTTTAGCGGTCCGTGAATGAAATTGAATGTACGATTTTTACCCGCTTTTTTTGCCGCATGAATCGCTTTTTCTAGACATTGAAAAACTTCCGTTTGTGTTTGAGTTCCTAACGCTTCTGTTATTCCGCATGTTAATTGCGTATGAATTTCTTTGTTTGTGTTTTTGCATACGAATTTAGTTTTTTCGCAGAGTTGTCTGATACGTTCAATTTCGGTAATAGTTTTTTGCAATCCGATATTTTGCGTAACGATTAAATAACAGTTCCCGCGATAAATTCCGACCAGATCGGATTTGTCGAATTTGCCTTCGATAGACTGTCCGAATTGTTTTAGGATTTCATTAGCTGGATTGATTCCAAATTCGTCGTTTATTTCTCCGAATCTTACAAAGTCTAGCAGTGCGAAAGTGAATTGTCTTGTTTGATGTCTTTTTTGTTGCCACCAGTTGTGGATAGCTACTTCTAAACCGATTCTACTTCTGATACCGAATTTTTCGTCGATAAATAATTGTTGCGGAATATTTTCGACGCGGTTTTCGTAAAGTACGACGTTGATATACGTTTTATCTTGTAAATCTCTTAATCGATGTCTTGCGACTCTTAAACTTCCGAGTTCTCGCAGCAATCTATTTGCGGCTTCTTCGGGCGATTTCAACTGACGAATAGTATTGAGATTATTCAGAGTAGTTTCAACTTGCGCCGACTGTTCCATATTTGCGTAATCGACTTCTTCTGCGAGGTAACGTAATTCTCCGAATTCGTCTAATCTTTCGAGCATTTGTTGAGATATAGTTGCTTGCGTTTCGAGATAATTTTTGCAATCGTCTTCTAATTCTGTTATGAATTGTTCAATATCTTTCTGTTGGATTGAGCCGCGTAAACTTCGGATTCTCCAATCTAATTCTGCCGCGAAACGACCGCTTTTCATCATTACGGTATTAAGCCGTAGCAACGACGTTTCAACTTGTTTATCGTTGACAAGCCAAGATTCGGTAGTTTGTTCTCCTAGCATATCGGCTGTATCTTCGTCGAATATTTCTTGTTCTGGAGTCATGTAGGACAAATCGTCTTCTTGGTATTCGAGCAGATCGGCGACATTTGCTGTCGTGAACATTTCCATTATTTTGTCAATGTCGTTTTCGTCTTGAGTAGTAGTTGACGCAGGTTGTTCGACGGGAGTTTCGGAAGGCTGAGAATTTTTGCGTTTCTGTTTGAATATGCGAGATAGATTAAAAAACGGCAATCGATACGCGACTGTTTCTGTTACGAATTTAATTGTAGATTGAGGAACAGCTGAATTGACAACAAGCCAAAACGCTTCTTTACCGCTCGGATGTCCCTTTTGAAACATAAGCGCTGCATTGTATCCAATAAAGATACAAATTATTGCGTTCAGAATTATCAGGATTAACATTAAATTCATGGAGAAATATAATTTAGTCGCGAGTTGACGCGGACAAAAATTTCATAAAAGAATTTCTAATAAAAAATTGAGTCATTAGAAATTCGCTGACTTATTACCATTTTTTAAGATTCTACAATAGAAAATTCATTTGACAAGATAACAAGAAAAATGATAACCTATACCATGAACATTCATAAAAAATATTTGTAACCATTGGTAACCATTCGGTTGAAATAATCATATTGGCATTATCCGAAATTATCAGTATTCATTAAAAATCCGCGATTACTCGTGTTTAAAAAATTAATTGGTTATCAAATTTAAAATTTAAATAGACAATTTACTATTTAAACGGTTTGTGTTGTCTGTTTATTGGGGGGGATTGTCAAGAGATATTATACAGATAAAATACTCGCTCTTTAAACTACTCTGAATTGAAACCGCATTAGAATTTAAATCGTAAACTGTCAAATTAACAAATCAAATTTAACCAGCAATTAAAAATCCTTGTCCACGTTTGGAAATAAGGTAAATAAAGGGAAACAAAATGTACGCAATTTTTGAAAAAGGAAGTCATCAATTTAAAGCCGAAATCAACAAAAAAATCACAATCGATTATCAAGGAGATATTCAACCCGGCGAAAAAATTGAATTCGATAACGTACTCGTTATAAACGACGGCGAAAATGTTAAAATCGGGACGCCAAAAATAAATAACGCAAAAATTATCGCAGAAGTCGTCTCATCCGTAAAAGGTCCAAAATTGACTATCGCAAAATTCAGACGACGAAAAAATTCTAAAAGAAAAACCGGTCATAGACAAATTTACACACTCGTCAAAATAAATGAAATCGTTAGCTAACGTCATTTGTTCTCGACAAGTCTTTTAAACTGTTCACACTTGAATTTTCGGTTAGAACCGCCTGCTTGCCTTCGGAAAGCAGGCTTTTACGCCTTCACTTGCCGAAATTCATAGCACGAGTCGTATAGTAATTAATTATGTAATTATTCCACAACGACACTTTTTTTAAAATAAAATATGTCGCTACCAGATAATTACTTATTTCATTAGATCAAATGCCACACTATCCGTATAAACCTTTTATCTGGGATAAAAGCGAAACTCTTTCGCGTGATGAAATTCGGGCAATTCAATTTGTCCGTCTGAGAGAAACAATCCGACGATGTTCGGCAATTCCTTTTTATCGTAAAAAATTCGACGAAATGGAACTACGACCCGAATCAATCCGCTCCGTTGACGATATTGTTAAACTGCCTCTCACAACTAAATCTGATTTACGCGATAATTATCCTCTTGGTTTTCTTGCAGTTCCGCGTGAAGATGTTGTCCGCTATCACGGCTCAACCGGAACAACCGGCAAACCCACAATTATCGCCTACACACGATCCGATCTTGAATTATGGTCTAACCTTTGCGCTAGATTTCTTGTTGCCGGAGGGTTGAAATCTCACCATACCGTTCAAGTCGCCTTCGGTTACGGACTATTCACCGGCGGTTTCGGCTTGCATTACGGAATAGAACGAGTTGGCGCAGCAGTAGTTCCAGCAGCAGCAGGAAATACAAAACGTCAAATCATGCTGCTCAAAGATATGCAAGCCGACGCTCTCGTTTGCACCCCAAGCTACGCTCTAACAATCGCCGAAGCAATCAAAGCCGAAAATATCGACCCGTCCGAACTCTCGCTTAAACTCGCTTTCCTAGGCGCAGAACCTTGGACCGAACAAATGAGAGAAACACTCGAATCAACAATAGATATAAAAAGCGTCAACAATTACGGTTTAAGCGAAGTTATGGGTCCAGGCGTAAGCGGAGAATGCTACGCACGCTCAGGAATGCACTTCCAAGAAGACCACTTTATCGTCGAATGCATCAACCCGCATACACTTCAGCCAGTACCGGAAGGTCAACAAGGCGAGTTGGTTATATCGTCAATCTCACGCGAGGCAATGCCAATGCTTCGCTACCGCACAAGAGATATCGCCGTAATCTATTCAGGACGCTGCGAATGCGGAAGAGAAACTCTACGAATGGGAAGAGTTATAGGTCGAAGCGACGACATGCTAATTATTCGCGGAGTAAATATCTTTCCATCGCAAATCGAAGAAGCGCTACTGTCAATTGAAGGCGCTGCACCGCATTATCAGATTATTCTTGAACGTCCAAAAACACTAGACGAAGTTCGAGTTAGAGTTGAATTAGATAGAAACCTGCTGTCAGATAAAATGATCGACATGATTCAACTAAAATCACGAATCGAAGAAGCAATTCATCAAATTACAGGATTGCATCTGCCCGTCGAATTATTACCGCCAATGACACTCGAAAGATACGAAGGAAAAGCTAAAAGAGTTATCGATAACCGAAATATCGTTACAAATAATCTGTGAGATTAATATTATACTTTTAACGTTTTAAACTTTACAGATTTTTATGAAAAAAATCACCACTAACAAATACAATTTTTTTGTAGTTTTGTTTATTTTGGCGATTGTTATCTTTTCAGATTTAGCGAGCGGTCAAGATAAACCAGCTACAACAAAACCAGAACCGCAAGTTCAACAAATCGCCGGATTGAAGGCGTAATCTGGATCGGAACTCGACAAAACGGATTTAAAATTTTAGACTCTCCAACGGATAAAAATGAATTCGTCTCACATAAACAAATTGAATTGTCCGATAATTTTGTAACGAAAATTCGTAACCGTTCACGGGTTTTAAACACGGATAGTGGGGGGAATTTTAAACGCGGATAATACGGATTTTTTTAGTGAATACGGATATTCGCGGAGAATGGAAATGACGATTTTAATATCAATAAAATTATATTATTTATTTAGGTTTATTTATTAT
>JAITAZ010000197.1 GCA_031283825.1 Planctomycetaceae bacterium
GTAGTTTGGATTATCTGCGGCGCAATACTAATCGCAGTTATTTCAGGAATTATCCCAGCACTACGAGCCGCAAGACTACAACCTGTCGATGCTCTGAGAAACTAATTAACTCATGTTACGCACTTGCGGCGAGTTTTATTTTTTTAGTTCGTATCATGCGGCTTTTGAAGCTGCCCAGTAGATAATTCCTCGATGTAAAATAATCCCAGATCAGATTGGCAACCTGATCAATAAACGCCTACTGAATAATACAATATTTAAAAACCGTGAACGGTTACACAAAATCAAACTTGGATAACAATATGGAATCGAATAAAGTTAAGTCGGTTTTGCAAAGTTTACAAAAGTTCAGAAATCGATTATCAACCGACGAAATCAATAATCAGAATAGCGTCAATTCGGCAAATTCTATAAGCTCTGCAAATTTATATTTACGCGGCAATTCAGGACAAATATCGAAACAAACATCGAAACAAACGTCGAAAAATATTTCAAACAAGATTTATATTGATTTGCATGGAGATTTAATTGACGATAATCTTTTTTGTAACAAAAAACATCTGCCGGAGAATCGGTCTCCTGAGGAGCTGTTGTTGGAATTTTCGGCTGGCGAAGTTCCGACATTTGAGATTGCGTGTAAGTCGAGAATAATGTCGGCGGATAAATTGTCGAACAAAAAATTTTCGGACAATAATTTAACAAATAACAATGTAAAGAATCAGACAAATAATTCTGTTTCAAATAATTCTATGACAGATAATTCTATTTCAGATTCAGACAAATTGAACGAACAAAATGCCGTATCAAATATTGTAACGATAATTCCTGAAATTCGAGTTATGGAAATTAAGAATCAAACGACAGCAAATTACGACGATCAGAATAAAGATCAAAATAATAGCGATCAAGAGCGCAAGAAAAAAGTTGAGGAAGATATCGCTCGAGACGTCGATGAATACCTCGATAAATACTACGGAGGAAATATTTTTGCGAACTGTATCATTGACAATAAGCCGCAACTTTCGGTTTTTAACGGCGAGGATTCGTCGGATAAGGTTGTTGATGTTGCAGATAGCGGCGAAGTTGAAGAACTAGAGACAAATGGTTTGACGAAAAGTAAACTGCTTGTAACACGAGGATTAGAAAAGAGTTATTTTAAGAGCAAGTTAAAAATTCCGGTGCTTAACGGCGTAGATTTTACGGCTTACAGCGGCGAGTTTGTGTCGATAACGGGTCAAAGCGGTTCGGGGAAGAGTACGCTTTTGCATTTGCTTGGCGCGCTCGACAAGCCGGATGCGGGTGAAATTATTTTTGAAGACAAGCGGATAGATAATTTATCGGTATCGTTTCGGGACGGGTTGCGAAATAGAAGTATTGGTTTTATTTTTCAATTTTACAATCTTTTGCCGGAGTTTACGGCACTGGAGAATGTGTTATCTCCGCTGATGATTCGCGATGGCGTATTTGGATATTTTAAGCGGCGTAGAGTTTATATTGAGCGTGCGAGAGAGCTTTTAGATCGAGTCGGATTATTGCATCGGTTGAAACATCGTCCGAGCGAGTTATCGGGCGGCGAGATTCAGAGAGTAGCAATTGCGAGGTCATTAATTATTGAGCCGAAATTATTACTTGCTGACGAGCCGACTGGCAATCTTGATTCATCGTCGGCAAAGGAGGTAATACGTATTTTACGTTCTTTGAATGAGGAGACAAATTTAACAATAGTCATGGTAACTCATGACAACAGCATCGCCGCAACCGCCGACAGAGTAGTGATAATGTCTGATGGAATAATAATGCCGTTTTAGGGAATCTATAAAAATTAAAAATTTATTTTAAACCACAGAGACCACAGAGTTCACAGAGAAGTTTTTTAAAAAATAAATTTTGATTTAAATTATGTTTTGATTCAAATTAAAATTTTCTATGTGGTCTCTGTGTTCTCTGTGGTTAAAAAATAATTTTTAGAGATTCCTTTAATTTTATATTTTAAAAAACGTCTTTTTCTAGGATTTTTATTATGGTTTCATCTTTGCGTAGAATTGGAACTACCTCTGGATGAGCAAAAATTCTTACTCGTTTTGCATAGTCGTCAAATTGCTCTTTTGCCATCGCACGAACCACCGGAGAAATTTCCTCAAGAGGTTGATATCTTTTTTCCTTTGAAAAAAAAACGTCAATTTTAATTTCAATTTCTCTCTCCACCGGTGGCGCGTCAATCAAAACCGGTAATTGTTTTAATCGTTTTGAACCCAAAATCATCTCGCTTATTCGATTCGAAATATCACACAAATATCTGTACGGCTTGCCCGCTAACTTACGATAAATCTCCGGTTGCTCCATAATTCCAAATTGAGCAACTCGCTTGTACAACATCCTACGAGAACCAAATAAACCCTCCGACAATATCTCCGAATCAACTCCCAAAGACGCCGCACGAATCGAATGAATGAACTCCGATTCCGTCAATCCATACAACTTCTCAAGCTCAATCCGTCCATTCTCCAACAACCAACAAAATAAACGTTGAAACATCGCCGACGCCGCACGCACCGCATGATGCCAATAAACCTCGCTAAACATCACATACCTAGCAAAAATCATTAACTCCGCCGCCGTCTTTCCTTTCTCCGTAATCGCTAAACCATCGCCGCTCTCATTCACGCAAAGACTGCCAATCAAACGCTCATAATCAAGATTGCGCCCATACGGAACACCGGCATGAAGACTATCACGATAAAGATAATCCATCTTGTCAATGTCTATCGGTCCCGAAAGAATATCTGACAAAAATTTCCGCGATACCCTTTGAGACTCTTCATCCAAACAACCGCCGCTAGTTTTATTATTAACATCAACGCAGCTTTTATTCGTTGATTGCTTATTAAGAAGTCTCAAAATTTCGTCCGGCTCAATTCCCCAATCACTCCGCAAAATCTCCGCAACCTCGCCGCTGAATAAATAACGAGACGCCAACAACTCATGACATTCCACTCTGTCAAGCGATAAATCCTCAACCAAATGACAAAACGACCAATGACCAATATCATGCAAAAGAGCAGACACAATCAATAACTCTGCATCTCGCTGAGTTACCAAGTCCTTAAAGCCAGAAAGATGCTCAAGACGACGAATAAACAATAACGCTAAACGATATACCCCCAACGAATGCTCAAATCGCGAATGACACGCCGCCGGATAAACCAAAGACACAAAACCAACTTGCGAAATCCTAGCCAAACGACGAAACGATTCCGTATCAAGCAACCGACGAACTCGCCCAGTAAGCGGAACATCCAACTCCGGCGGTATCCGAATAAATCCAACCCGCGAATCCAATCCAGTAATCTCAGGTATTTTGAACATTTTTGGCAACAATTAATAAACGATTCAGGTAAACCGTTCACGTGTTTTTAATTTCATAACTAATAATTTAAAAATCATGAACGGTTACAAAAATTTACCTTTTCTTTATCGTCCGAATTGGTTGTTTGGAACTTTATCGCTGACTAGAGGATTCTCAACCGGAACGTCAGAATTTACTAATGCAACCGCAAACCAACCTTTGCCAATTCTACATAAACCAGTCGTCAAGCCTTCGAATCTTTTGTCAGCTTTTAGAAATTTTGGAGTCAACGAAAACGTTTTTTCCTCAGGAAAGATTTTTCCAAACACCGCTCTCAAAACAATCTGAGAACTGATTTTAGTTTTCTCCAAACTTATCACTCCTCGACGTTTTAAAATCAATTCGCCGTCATTGCCGCGAACCGGTTCATATCTGATAAAAACCTGAAAATCACGGTAGGTCTGCCTTTCCAATTGCAACGAGTCAATCGAAATCGCAAGTTCAATCACGCCTTCAACAAAACGCACCACCACCGGATTATATTTGTCAAATCCAATCACGACGTCGTCATTCTCGCCGGGTTCCGCAATATTCTGATACTTAAAACGTTCCGCAATCATCGCCCGAAAATTTCCGACAGTGTCCGTTTTTCCGGCAATATCCAACTTGCAAATAATCGCATTTATCGCCGACTCATGCACTTTCATATCCGCAAACGAACCATGCAACGTAGCCGGCGCAGGAGTGTTACCGCCCAAAATTCCTGAACTGCGTATCGCCCAAGACGTTAAAAGCCAATGTTCCTCCGTAATCGAACCTTTACGCTCAATAAAAAGACCAAAATCATTATTCGTCGTCTCCATCAAATCGCCGAATTTATCATTAAATCCCGTAAATCCAGCTTCCGCTTCGAGATCTATTCTCTGTTTTACTTGCCGACGAATTTTCGCTCCCGCTTCGTTTTTGGCATCAGTTCGACGTAACTCATATTGACTTAAAACAATCGCACGCACCAGATTTGAAATCAACGGTAAACCATCAAAATCTGTGCGAATCCCGCGTAACTTTACCCGATTACTAGCAATCTTTACCTCCGCCGAAGAAAATTGAAATCCGTTTTCTGTAAACTCCACTTGCTTTTGCGCCGTACATCTCGCCTCGCCGCTGTTGAATAAAGTCGTTGCAAACGCATTCGCCCGACTCGTTGTTGCAATACTGCCGTCAACGTCAACCGACAACAAAAGCCGCTCGGAATCAGGAATAAAATTTACCTTAACTTCAAAATCTGATTCACGTTTGCCCACAACTTGCTGATTCTGAATATACTCGCGAAACGATTTTATCTCCTTTTCCTGCGAAGGCATAAGATGATTCACCAAGACTTTGGAAAGATATAATTTCACATTAGAACCGCCATAAATCTCATGTACAATTAAACCTAACTTCCGCGAATTGTCCGACCGCGAAAAAGCCATCCGAGTTGCCGAGTGAAACAAATTTTGCATATCGCTCATACCGATTCTGTCCTCATATCGTTCAATATCAGACAGTAACGTTTTCGGCGAAATCGTGTCGGAATACCAACGCTCAAGCTCTGAACGCCAAGCTAAAATCGGCGGAGATTTAAGATACGAAATCTGTTTTCGCGTCAGTCGTGAATCCGTAAAACGATATACAATAACGTTTATCGTCGAACAAAACGACTTCAAGTAATGTTCCAAAACTTTCTGCCGCGAAACGCCGACCTTATCTTTCGCATTAACGTTGACTTCGTCCGCAATTTTTTTGTAGTTTTCCAAATCGGCAATTAAATTTTTTGTCTCGAAATAATTACTCCACAACTCGCCTATTTTCTCGCCTTTAGTACCTGCCGATTTATTTTTGAGCAAGAATTTTTCCGCCGACAAGGTCAATTCGATCAATTTGTTCAAGTCGTCTGCGGTTTTGTTCAAGTTGAGTTCAACAGGGAATTTATCGCCGAATTCTGTATTCAGACAATGATTCCAAATAATGTAGCGCCGTTCAAGTCCGTATTGTAGTTCTTCGATTGCAATTGCGTCGGGGATATAATGTTCCGACAAAACATTGTCTGAATATTTTAGATTCTTTCTGGATATTGGGTCGGTTGAGTTTGAGTTAGTTTCGGATGCAGATTTAGATTCGGAAATTTGCGCCGAACTCGCGATAGGTAACGATTTACGCAAAGAGTCGAGAGCAAAAATCAGTTGCTGGATTGATTCGAGATTTTTTTCTGCTTCGGCGAAATTATTATTTTCCAAATTTAGAATAAAATTATCGATTAGCGGCGATATTTTTTTTGCCCAATCTGCAAGCGGTTTTGTTTCTTCTTGTTTGCTTGCTGATAGTTGCGACAATTGACGCACAACGGCAATGGGATAAATTTTACTCTTCGTTATGGAATCAAGATTAAAAGTTGACGCTTGATTATTCGTAAGAGATTGTTGTAAAACTTGATCTGGAATTTTATTGCTTTGCGATGAAACGACGCCGGAGATCGATTCAGCAGCGCAAAGCAGATTTCCAATTGATGTTAAATGAAACAACAGCAGTTGTGAAAGGAATAAAAACGAAATAGCAAAAAATAATTGTATTCTTTTTGCCGTAAAATTCGTTAGTATTTTAACATAAAATTCAATTTTTAACGGTTTCGCCACCATTTTGCCCTCGCGATTTGGCGTCAAATTCTTTAATTTACTGAAAGTATCCATCATGTACCTTTTCATGGTGGTACTACGCATTATCAGATTTTTCGGTTTTTTAGAAAATAAAAATTTAAGAATACAAGGTCAGACGGAAAAATCGGAATCTTTAAACTGTTTAGAACTGAAAATTCGTATTTTTTTGACGAAATTTTTAAACTTGAGCAAATTTCTTGAAACAAGAGTTAATTATTGTAACGATTCCGTATAAATTGGTCATTTGAGAAAATTTTTTTATTTTTTCAAAAAAAACTTAAAATACGTCTAGTATTATTTTGAAATTTTTGGTAAACTTCCGCAA
>JAITAZ010000202.1 GCA_031283825.1 Planctomycetaceae bacterium
ACAACCCAGGTGAAGTTACCGCCGTTTACGACGAACAAACAAAAATATTACATGTTCGCGGTTGGCTCGACAGCTCTACTCCGTCAACAAACGCAAGCTACGGCGCAGTCGCACATGCAATTGAATCAACCGGAATTTTCACGATGAATTTTCAACTGTCAAATCCGCTCGGCTCACTCGATGGGACGTCAATTCCGCTGAGTCTGCAAGTCCCTAGCGGCTTGTCCACCGGAACTTGGAACGGAATGACCGCCGACGCATCCAGCAACAACGGTTACATTTACACCGGAAGAATCGCCGGAAATATCGGAACAGATCATCAGACTTTGGCAATTACAGTCGCAGAGGACGCGCCGGTCAACGATATTATCGCCGCATTTAACGATCCGCAAAATAAATCAATAGCGGCGAATTTTGTCGTGTCAACTTACGGCGACGGCAGCGGCACAATTTTTGATTCTACACTTGACGCGAATGTTGACGTTAAAGTTTATACCAGCGTGTTGACCGGCGGAAATAACGGTTGGGAAACTGCCGTAACAGCGGCGGAATTAGCGGCGTTTATAAATTGCGACCCAACTCTCGGCGCGATGTTTGAAGCGGCGTTGCCGTATGGTCAAACCGGCAGCGGGAAAGTTACGTTGTTTGACGAAGCAGCATATTACGGCAATCCAATCGATGAAACGGCGTTGCAATTTCTAGGTCCAAAAAATTCGCCGGACATTATTTTTGTATCAGACGGCGCGAATTGCGAACTAGGAATTTCATTTGAACCATCGACTACTATCGACTACGACGAGCGTCCTGTTGCGAGTCTTCTTGCGCAAAATCCGAATGCCGCGTTTACAGTGCGAGCCAATAACGCCGGCGACGAGTTCGACAACATGGCAGTACGAATGATTCGACTCGACGACAACTACGGAATCAATTCGAATTATGCACGTTATATTTCCGGTCAGTCAAACGCGATGGCATATTGCAGTATCAACGACGACGCAACTTCGGGAACTGTAAATGAAACCGGCAAATTTATTGTTTACGGAGTGAGAGGCGGAGAAGAGTTAAACAACGTTTCGATTGTCGCTCAACTTGACGTAAATCAAACCGAGCGAGTCAAAGCGTATTACGACGACGTGCGGAAAAAGTTAGTTATATCTGTCAACAGCGCGGAGGCGGATGTCGCGAACGGCGGAATCATGTTGTCAGAGGCAATCGACGCAATAAACGCAACGGGAATTTTCAAAGCAGAGTATGATTTCAGCTTGAATAGAAAGAGTGTAACCGATCCAGCCGGTCCCGGAATTGCAACGTTTGGGAATATTTTCACGAGCAGCAAGACGGTCGAAATCGGCAACACGGGAGAGACCGGAGGCAAAAATGGAGTTCTAGAAATTTATCTTGCCGACGACGTAAGTGGTCAAGCGGCGGTTGACGCAATCAACTCAGAATCGGAATTAAAAGCGAAATTTTTCGCCGACGTCTTAGGTAATAACGTTGACGCAGGAAAAGGAAATATTGATTTTCGTAACGATAATATTCGTAAAGTTACAGGATCGAATGGAAAAACAGTGAATCAAGTCAATATGGTAACTGTTCAACTTGGCGAACCTTACGACGATCTCGGATATCTGGTCGTTCATCTTGCAACCGACGCTTACGGTAATTCGATAACAACTGCGCGAGACTTGGTCGATTTTATGAATTCCCTAACCGCCGAACAAACGCGCGGAATAAGCGTAAGTTTGGTCAAGACTCCGGGCATGGACAATCTAAATCGGACGTGGACTTACGACGAATGCGACAACCTAATCGTAACGCAAGAATGCGCCGACGACTGGGGCAAAGGAATTCTTCAGCCGACTGTAGAAGTTGACGAATGCGATAATGTAATTTATCATCCGATTCAGTTTTATTCTTATGGCGAGTTTCTTGTCGCGGGTTATCCGTTGGGCAATGTTGTTGCGGTCAATGGAGTGAATGCGTCGTTTAGAATTTTGTCAAACAAGTCTGGCGGAGAGTTGGAAGGCGTCGGATTTAAATATGTAAAGTTGGTTGATCAAACCGAGTCGATGTGGGCGGAATACGACGATGTTAATAAAGAAATAATCGTTTATATTCGAGACGACGCGACGGCAAATGAGATCGCGTACGCAATTGAAACAAGTAAAGAAACGAAAGATTTATTTCGCGTTGAACAGATCGGCGACGGCACTGGCAAAGTAGATTTAAGCGACGATTACTTGGTTTTGCGAGACGGAATTTACGATGCCGGCTATCGCGGCGGCGCGAAAATGTTAGGCGCGACCGATAACGATCCGCACAGATTAGTTTTCGAGTCGGTTGAAGAAGGTTCGAGTCAAAAAGTCTCGGTGAAGGTGTTGGTCGGCAAGTTCGAGTTGCAAGATATAAACGGAGAAATTGCAAATTACGCAGTAGGAACAGACACAATAGCAACGGCAAATGGAAGCAAAATGAGAAGCGACGGCAGAAAAATTTCAATTGATAGTTCGTCGCTTAAATTTGAAACTACGTTAGGCAAAAATGTATGGGCAGGCGACACGATAAGTTTTACGATAACCGGCGGCGGCGCGTTATTTCAAGTTGGACCTGACGTCGTTACGAGTAATCAAATTCGAATTGGAATACAGAGCGTAACGACCGCTAATCTTGGCGGAATTTCAGGATATTTATATCAATTGAGAAGCGGCAACAATGCAGATTTATTTACAAACAACAAATTAGCGGACAAAATTGTCGAAGATGCAATTTCATCTGTATCGATGTTGCGAGGTCGATTAGGCGCGATTCAAAGAAGCTCGCTTGAGCCGATTATTACGTCGTTGCAAGATAACTTGACTCAAATCACCGCCGCCGAATCGCAAATTTCAAATGCAGATTTTGCTGAAGAGAGTTCGCGTTTAACTCGCGCGCAAATTCTCGTCCAAGCAGGAACGAGAACGTTGAGTATTGCGAATCAATTACCGCAATACGCCGCTTCGTTATTAGGCGGATAAAAAATTTTTGTAATTATTCAGCGGAAATTTTTTTAAGAGACATTAAAGACAAAAAAGACATTAAAAACGTCGTCATTTAAAATCGGAAATTAAAGACTCAAAAAAATATCATTCTTGAGTTTTTTCAATCAGTAGTTTTTTCAATCAGATTAAAATCAAGACGTCCCTCATGTCCCCTTAAAAAACGCGCGGCTTAATTATTTATTTAATTGTTAGAAAACCATAATTCCGAATTCTGTATTCTGAATTCCGAATTACAAAACGTGGAGTTTTTTTATGCAAAAGAAAATAGGATTTATTGGCACTGGTCAAATGGCGACGTCTCTTGCGTCTGGATTTTTGAAGACGCAAACGGTCAGACCGGAGCAACTTTTTGGTTATGATTTGCTCTCGGAAGCGTCGAATCGATTTGCAAAGATAACGGGCGGTCAAGCGGTGGCGTCGATAGCGGAGCTTGTTCAATTATCGGAGGTAGTCGTGTTATCGGTGAAGCCTCAGCAGATGCACGAGGTATTGCATTCGTTAGCGGCGATTCGTGCGCATGGATCGAATCGTCTTTGGATTTCGATTGCGCCGGGAATACCGATTACGGCATATTTGAAAGAATTAGGAACGACGGCGAGATTAGTTAGAGTGATGCCGAATACGCCGTGTAATGTTGGCGAGGGCGTTTGTGGTTATTGCGTTTCGGAGGGCGCGACCGAAGACGACGCCGCGCTTGCGCAGAATTTATTATCGACGGTTGGTTTAGCGATAAGATTTCCGGAGCGTCAACTTGATGCGGTGGTGGGGTTATCGGGCAGTGGTCCGGCGTATGTTTACATGATGATTGAGGCGATGGCGGATGGCGGAGTGAAGATGGGATTATCTCGAGAATTATCATTAAAATTAGCGGCGCAGACTGTATTAGGCTCGGCGAAGATGGTAATTCAAACCGGCGAGCATCCGGCGATTTTAAAAGACAGAGTATGCAGTCCGCGCGGCACGACGATTTCGGGCGTAGCCTCGTTGGAGAAATCAAGTTTCAGATCCGCCGTAATAGGCGCAGTAGAATCCGCAACGTTAAGGTCAAAAGAATTAGCCAACGAATAAATAATAGTTACGAATATATAAACGCCCGATCAATAGGTAATCTCTAAAAATTCATTTTTAACCACAGAGGACACAGAGAACACAGAGAAAATTTTAATTTGAATCAAAACATCAACCTTGTCCCGTAAGGAACAACTCCAAAATAGCGATGGGTAAAATCGCAACGCGATTTCACCCGTCGAAAATAAATTCGTAATGCGATTTTATCCGTCGTAAATAAATTCGTAATGCGATTTTTTTTCGATGGGTGAAAATTCTAGTGAATTTTTACCCATCGCTATTTTGGGAAACCACTACGCGGTTTTAATAAAAATTGAATTTTTAGAGATTCCCGTAACATGTTTTAAAAAATTCCTGATTTCTTTTTTTCACTTTTTATTTGTTTTGAATATTTCGCTTTGAATTGGTTTTGAGGAATTATTATAAGAATCTATCGCCGTAACTCTGGCTTGGAGCGATTTGTCGGGAGGTAAATTGTTGAAAGTTACGTTCAATTCTTTGGGCGTTTCGCTATTCAAATAAAATTGAGAGAATTTACGGAACGACGCAATTGTTTTTTCGTTATCCAAAATTTCAATAAGATAACGATGAACAATTTCGTTGTCGGTTGCTTGTGAGAACGTTATCGTACAGGAATTTGTCGTAATGTTGCTTGCGACCGGTTTGATTCCTTCGGCGAATGTCGGCGCGGGAAGTCCGTTACGATTTTTAGTGTAATGAAATTTACTTCCGTCGTGCGGAGCGTAAATTATCCATCGCGGTAGAATTTCTTCGTTGCGATAGGTATCCCATCGTTCAATTTCTATGTTTCCGTTTTCTAGTATGTTGACAATCAAGCCTTCTGTAACTTTGTTGCAATTTTCGGGGTGAATTCCGATATTGAGAATTTTCGATTCGACTTCTCCGTAAGTTGTGCTGCCGGTGTTTACCGACGTGAATTTTTCTTGATAAATTGATCGCGGATCGCCAATCGGAAAATGCGAATGTCCAGAAAATACGATTGCTTGTGGGTAACGATTTAAAGTTTCCGTGAAAATATCTGTTCCCCATCCTTCGTGTTTGTGCGAGCCGTAACATGTGTTTAACGGCGGGACATGCGTAAATACAAAAATAGGTTTGTTGGGATATTTTTTTGCGGCGATAGCAAGATTATCTTCCAAGAATTTTTTCACTTCGTTGTTGTACGGACTTGGATTACTTCCGCCTTCGCTCAATGTAATAAACGGATAACCTTTTATTTCGACAAATTGATGAAGCGGTTTTTTGACTTTTTCTAGAAAATTCTTTTGAGCGTCTGTAGCGGCGAAGCCTAAAATATTTTTTACTTCGTCAGCACCCGACGCGCTACGCGGAAATTTATCATGGTTGAATCCCATCATAAAATACACGGCGGTATTTTCAGGAATCAAATTTTTATCGTTGAATACGTTGAGTAGTTGATCGTATTCGTTGAGTTTTCCGTAATTAGTTAAATCTCCAACAACAAAAATCGCGTCTGTTTGAGGTTTTTGACTCATTAGATTTTTCAGCGCTTTTGGAACTTTAACTTTCGCCCCTTCTCCGGTATTATTTTCAAAGTGGGTATCAGAAATAACCGTAAAACGCGGCAATTTCAAATTCTGCCCAAACAACATTATTTCTCCCGTCAACATCGACGGAATGAACAAAATCGTAAATAAAATAATTGTGATTTGTTTTTTCATGTTAAATTTTAAGTATAGATTAAATTGTTGTAATTCATGTTACGCACTTGTTGCCCCCGATCAGGTAGGCGACCTTTCGCCGAAAGGTCGCGTCGGCGTTAGCCGACGGTAAATCTGAATTGATTTTAATTATTGTCGAATCCTTTTTATCGTTGCCTTCGGCAACGCAACCTTTCGGCGAAAGGTTGCGAACCTATGGTCGCCTACCTGATCTTGACGGACAAATACTGCGTAACATGAGGTTGTAATTGTTCAGTAACAATTTTATACGTATTTTTTTTTTTGTAAATGTGCAAGTAGAAAATTTGTTTTGTCTTTGGAGTTTCCAATCGCCGATTTTAAAGCAATTTGTCCCCAATGTCAAAGTTCCCCCAAAAGTCCCATCAAAAAAAGTAACCGTTCACGTTCAAAAGAAAGAAAAAAATCTTACGCCCTTTCAGGGATTAGGAAATTTTTCTTGTGAACGATTACAAATTTGTTATTGGCAAATCATCATTTGTATTTTTCACCTGATATTACATAATGACGAATTTAAAAAACCGTGAATGGTTACGAAAAATTAAAACGTGAAACAATTGTAGAGACGCAATGCCTTGCGTCTCATTGTTCGATCAAAAGATCACCGATAGAGACGCAAAGCATTGCGTCTCTACATTGGGTTTAGCAATTCAAAACGGTAACCGTTATTAGTTTATGTTACGCACTTGCTACCAGATCTGGGGCAGCAAGTGCGTAACATGAGCTAATGAATATTTGTAACGAATATTCGTGATAATATTTTTTCCGTTGCCCCTTCGGGGCGTAGGAAATTTTCTCTTTGCGTGAATGGTTACAAAATCTTTAATTTAGCGTCTCGATTATAAAATTCTTTTAATTTTCCCCCCGCCTTCACATTAGTTATTTTTTATGATACGCTATCGCAATTGTGGATATGAAATATTTTGCGGAATTTTTTATTTTTTTATCGAAAAAATAAAACGTGAATATTTACAAATTAATAATTGTAGAGACGCAATGCCTTGCGTCTCATTGTTGGCTTAGCCTAAATTCGATCAAATGATCGCATAGAGACGCAAAGCATTGCGTCTCTACATTGGGTTTAGCAACAATTCAAATCCGAATTTAAAAAC
>JAITAZ010000360.1 GCA_031283825.1 Planctomycetaceae bacterium
AACCAACATAAAATTATACGTAACTATTAAGTCGTAGTGAAATATTTTCAACCCCCATCAAGGCATGAAAAAATACTTTGCCGCGAGCATGATTAAAATATTCCACTGATATATTACAATATTTTATATAACTTATACAATATAACAATAATCATCTTATAAACAATATCATCTCTTTCAATCCCCGCTTTCATTCATAATTTTTGTAACCGTTCATGGTTTTAAATTCATAATTTATAATTTACAAATTGTGAACGCTTACAAAAAAACAATATCGCCTACTGACGGACAAACACTACGTAACATGAGTTACTTATCAATTGTAATTTTTATGTCAAGTTCTTCGATAACGATATTTGTATTTGTATAAATATCTATCTCGGCGGCGATTTTTAACGACTCTTTTACTATCTCCGACGCAGATAATTCAGTGTTATTTATTAACGCCTTTGCCGCCGACATCGCATAATTCCCGCCGCTGCCAATAGCTAACACGCCATCAGACGGCACAATTACATCGCCATTGCCAGACAATAATAACGTCGAACCAGCATCAACGACAATCATCATCGCTTCTAGACGTCTTAAAGCTCTGTCGGTTCTCCATTCTTTTGCTAATTCCGTTGCCGCTCGCTGAACATTGGCGGGAAAATCTTTTAACTTCGCCTCAAATCGCTCTAACAATGCAAACGCATCAGCCGTTGAACCGGCAAAACCTGTAATAACACGTCCATCAAGCAACTTGCGAATCTTGTTCGCATCAGATTTCATTATTGAACTGCCAAGCGTTACTTGCCCGTCGCCGCCAACGGCAACCTTACTTCCACGACGAACCGTTAATATCGTTGTACTGCGTGATTTCATTTTTTTAATTTTAATTTGGAATTTTGTAGAGACTATTGACAGCTTGTCTCTATGATTTTTTATTTTTCCTACACAAGAAACACGCTGCCGACTTTTCTTGCATAGGATTTTAATTTAATGTAACTATTCAATCGCAATATTTTTTACGATCAGGTAAGAGATCTTTCTGCGAAATGTCGCCTACCTGATCTGAGATAACTACCTACTGAATAATTACGAAATATTAACATTTAATCAATTTTAATTTTTGTTACGAAAAAGACAAACTAACGATAATAACTCATGCGGACGCATTGTAATTTGTACTCCGGCTTCGTTGATATTTAATTCTTTTAATTTTTCGCCCAATAAATTTGTCGTATAACTATATTCAACCGGCTTAAATGAACGCAATACTCCGCTCGTCTGGATTCCTTCCGTCTCTAACAGATGTATCTTAATTCCTATCAACTCTCGCGCGTCTGCAATATTTTTTTCATTTACGATCTCATTCTCATTATTTTCTTCATTCTCTGCGCAATCAAAAAACGGCTCCCAGTGCAACGCGACAACATTAGCCGCGTCAAATCGAAATAACCATCGCGAAACTATTTTATCATCATCGCAATAAACCTGCGCCGTCATTTCGTTTTTCATCAACATAAACTCAAACGAACTCGCCGGAGGATGACGAATATCTATTCCTACGCCGTATCGAAATTTTCGTATAACTCGACCATCGCTTCCAGACGCTTTATCAAACAATCCGCCCAACTTGCCGGATTTCATCCCTGCGTTCAATTCCGACTCGTCAACGTCCTCGCCAATGTCTTTGACTTTACTTTTATCCTTGACTCTTACATTGTCATTAACATCATTGTCATTGACATCGTCGTCAATCTTGTTGCCTTCTGCATCGTATTTATTGTCTCCTTTTGCGATCAATATCGTGTCAAGATACCTTTCGCCAAATCTTCTGTGAAACGGCAAACCTTCCGAAAAAAAAGTTATTGCCCTCTTTTCCGTTCTCAAATCAATAAATCTTGGCGATAACACCCGATTCGTCGTTACAGAATATAATCCGTCGCCCAAACAACCGCGTAACTCAAGCGAACTGTCATTCCACGCTGACCTAATTGCATAATACGAATCCCACGCAGAATCTCCGCTCGGTTCGATAATCGGCTCGATTGCAATATTAAATTCCAATATCCTGCTATATTTACGTATAGTTACTAACTCCGTAAACTTCGCCGCATCTTGACCGTCATCGCAAATCAAACGACCATGTATCCTAACACTGCCCGTAACAACGCCTAACTCCGCTATTTCAATCTTATCAACAACAGAACTCGCATAACCGCGATTAGGGTCTTTAGCTAATCGCGAATCAACGTCCCGCAACGCTTTAGGCAACCGAAATCCAAGCTGCTGAGAAAGACGATTATATCGATAATTGCCCGTAAAAAGAGAACGAAGCATCCCTGTTGCAGAGTCAATTTTTGCAACAAAAAATTCATTCTGCAACAAAAACGACAACTTGTCTTCAGACCTCGTTATCAATGACAACTTCTTCTTCGCACTAGTAAATAACCCCGTTAAAATAGACCAACCGCTACTCTTCAACGACGAATTCGCTTGGTCAATTTTCTCAATATTTTGATCCTTCTTATCATCATCATCAACATCGCCCGACTCTGCCGAAACTTCGCCCGACTCAATTTCAGACGATGGAATCACAACATATCCAATCGGCGGAACATCAACTACTATTTCCTTCTTGTTCGACAACTCGCCGGCAAAAATTATAGGCGAAACCGCCGACGGTAAACTTGTCAACTCGCTGGCGTCGATAAACGCTCGACGTCCAAAATTCCATGCGTTGAAAATCGCAATCCCACGCCGCAAACCTCGACTCGATTCGCCGACACCTTCAACTTTTTCAACTTTACGCAAACCTATCGCCGAAACAAAATCTGACGCCGCTTCAGAAACAGAATCATAGTCAGAAATCGACTTGCCCCAAAATTTTTTATCAAGCGTCTGAGAAACCGTCCCAAACGCCGACTTAACCATACGAAATAAATTTTCACGATACAACTTAATCCAAAAAGGAATATCCGACGGCTCAACCGATAGAAAATTCTCAACCGCAATCGACTCCTCCGATCCGACTTGAGACGTTGATGCAAAAAACGATTCCAACTTTGCAAAATCGCCCAACTGCGAAGTATAACCCGACATACGACGCAAGTCGTCAAACCAGTCCGGCAATTCGAGATCGTCTGAATCGTTGTCTGATGAATTATCGTTACAGAAATTATCCGCGTCCGGATTTTCGTTACAAGAATTATCCGCGTTGAGATTGGCGTTGGTTTCGTCTTTTATTTTTTTTATTCTGCCGGTAGAAAACGACGCAAAAACGGCAGTCGGCGCGGAGTCGCTGTTGATTAGTTCTGAATAGTGATCGGCGAATTCAAAAAACTCTTTACTTGTCGAGCAATTTTTTGGGTATCGAATCAGCGCGTCGATTTTTGTTCCGTCAACGCCTTTCCAAATCATTTTACTTACGTTTCGTTGTCTCAAATGCCATCCGTCCAGCGGCGCGAAAAATAAAACCCCGCGAAAACCCGATAACTTTAAAATCTGCGGTAAAAATGGAGCAAGACCAATTTTCTGCCGCCCATAAATTTGCGGCGTAATCCCTAAACGCTGCCGATAAATTGAAACGCCTTGCAAAAGTTTGTCCGCAACGTCAAGCAATGGTTGTAACAAAAGCGGCACATCGGAGACGTCGTCAATCGCAAAATTCACCTTGCCCGAATTTACCGCCGACTCCAACATTGCAAAAGATTCAGGATCAATATCAGGAAGCGATTCAAGCAACAAAGACGGCAACATAAGATTCACGCATTCACGCTCTAACAATAATTGTCTAAAAGGTTTGCCAAGCGTCGATCTGACTGTCAATATTAAATCAAGAAAATATGAACTACTCGGATAATAACATTCTTTGGTTTCGCAGATTCGTTCAAAAGCGTCGCGAAATAAATTATGTTGCGCTAATTCTGGAAATTCAGATTTAAATAAATTCACTCTGTCATTTTTTGTCGGCTGATTTTCCGTTTCAATAATGTTAGAGTTGGAATTTGATGAAGAGTCGAGATTATTGTTGCCGTTATTTTTACTAGCGATATTGTCGATTATGTCATGAAACGCTTGAACGATTGAGGCGTCGTTGGCGTTGTCCATGTAATGCAAATGATGCGCAAGCAAATTCACAAACAACGTAGTCGTTCCAAGTGCGTAGAAGTCGGCGATAAATTCGTTACAAAAATTATGCTGGATATTAAAACGTTTGATAATTTCATTGACAATAGAAATTCGCGATTTGAGATTACGAATTATTGTAACATTATTGTCGGACGCGATATTGTCGAATTCATTCGAGAGTTGCGATTCGCAACAAGGCGGCACAAGAATCAATTCCGCAACGCAAGTCGAAACAGATATGCCCGATGCAGATTCCCATTGCGGAATTTTACCGAAACGTTTGAAAATAGCCGGATGAAACAACGCCGTATAAGCGGAAAGAATATCGCTTGCTTCATTTTCGGACAAGTCAGTAATAAGCGAGTGTAAACTATAGCCCGGATATAAAATTATCATAAAAATTTGCGTTTATTTATTTTTCTATTTTTTGTAACACTATTCAGCAGCAATTTTATTTTGTACCGTTCAGTAGAGATTAAACAACTCGTATTTGAATTTTCGGCTAAAGAACCGCCTGATTACTATCGGGAAGTTCGGCTTTTACGCTTTTAAGGCGTTGAAATTCATTGTACGAGTTGTATGTTTTTGTTAATTTTCACCATAAAGGGATAATATTTTCATAACCGTAGGTTAATTGAATCGCGAACTACGGTAAAAACGTCTCCTGCAACTTTGCCATAAAACGGCGAAACTTTGAATTATTGTTACAATTACTAATGTGCCGCCTCATACAAGACGAAAAAAATAATAAATTATTGAATAGTTGAAATAATTGTAATATTAATGGATACATTACACGTTAAAAAATGACCGCTTATTTTTTCACGTGATCACCAGTTATTGGGTCATCTCATAGCTGCAAAGCGTCATTTTTGTTTATTTTTGTTAGTCGAGCAATTTCCGCAAAAAAGTTTTTCACGCTCTTCATGTTCTTTTTCACGCCTTTCGAGTTCCTGAAAAAATTTTGCGCCTTTTTCTCTTCCTTCTTTTTTTTCCTTATTTTATTGATATTTTAATTCACTTTTTTGGGAGGCGAGACTTATATATAATGGACACTATAAAAAATTAACATGAATTTGTCAAGTGAGCAACAAAGTTGTTGAGAAAGATCGAATAGAAAAAAAAGATATTTGGAACCGAGATGTAATATACTTTAATTTCTTCTCTAAATCCGCCTAACAAGATATTCTCTAAACTCGTCAATTGATTCGCAATCCCACGCGCGTTGAAGTAATGATTCAAGCGCAATCAAATCTGAATACGAATTGACACTGTCCTGAATATCACACGGAACAAAACTATTAAATCGCTTACCAAGACACATAGGAATAAATTTCTTTAACTCTTCTTCGCGTCCTTCTTCTCGTCCTTGTTGGAGTCCTTGTCTTATCAGCGCTTGTACGATTGAATCTGCCATAAATTGTGCCTCGTATAAATAAATCTATCTAACAAGATATTCTCTAAACTCGTCAATTGATTCGCAATCCCACGCGCGTTGAAGTAATGATTCAAGCGCAATCAAATCTGAATACGAATTGACGCTGTCCTGAATATCACGCGGAACAAAACTATTAAATCGCTTACCAAGACACATAGGAATAAATTTCTTTAACTCTTCTTCGCGTCCTTCTTCTCGTCCTTGTTGGAGTCCTTGTCTTATCAGTGCTTGTACGATTGAATCTGCCATAAATTGTGCCTCGTATAAATAAATCTATCTAACAAGATATTCTCTAAACTCGTCAATTGATTCGCAATCCCACGCGCGTTGAAGTAATGATTCAA
>JAITAZ010000501.1 GCA_031283825.1 Planctomycetaceae bacterium
GACTTTTAAAAGGTTATTGCCGTTACCGTATGCTAAAGCATACGGTTAATAAAGTACTGTCCTTGCAGGACAAAGAAAAATAAAATTGTCCGGTAAAATTATTCCACTGATATATTACCTAATTTTTTTGTAACCGTTCACGCACAAGCGAAAAATTTCCTAAGCCCTGCAAGGGCGTAGGATTTTTTCTTTTGAACGTGAACGGTTACCGTTTTTGAATGACTAAACCAAAAGTAGAGACGCAATGCTTTGCGTCTCTATCGGTGATCATTTGATCGAACAATAGAGACGCAAGGCATTGTGTCTCTACATTGGGTTTAGCAATTCAAATCCGAATTTTAAAACCGTGAACGGTTACAATATTTACAACTCAAATGAAACTTATTGTCGTAAAATTTTATTGTGGTAAAATGTCGCGGCTTTTTTGCGAAGCGGGAAGTTTTAAAGTAACTGGTCTATTAAAATTTTGATAGATTCAAATTCAACATAAATCAATTGGTAGGAATTATGAAAAAGGCACTTTATTCGCGGGTGTTTGAGACGCCGCGTCTTGAATCGGCATATCAACCGGTATCGGAGCGATTGCAGCATTACAATGAGTTTCGTCTTCCGTTTTCGTTGGAGGCGATAGAGGATCAATCTGGTCGTTGTATGTCGTGTGGGATACCGTTTTGTCATAATGCGGGTTGTCCTCTTGGCAATCCGATCTCTGAAACGAATTCGTTGGTTTACGAAGGACGAATGCAAGAGGCGTGCGAGTTGCTTCATGCTTATTGTAATTTTCCTGAGATTACTGGTCGAATATGTCCGGCGTTGTGCGAGTGTTCGTGCGTTCACAATATTTATGGCGATCCGGTAACAATACGTCAGCTTGAGTTTGAAATAGTCGAGCGAGGTTGGCGTGAGGGTTGGATCAAGCCTCAAATTCCGTTGCGATTAACCGGCAAGAGGGTTGCGATTATAGGCAGTGGACCGGCGGGATTAGCGGCGGCGCAGCAGTTAGCTAGGTTGGGGCATAGCGTAGTAGTTTATGAGAAGTCGGACGCGCCGGGCGGAATAATGCGATACGGAATTCCTGATTTCAAATTGGAAAAACATATTATTGATCGGCGTATTGGTCAACTTGTTAGCGAAGGGGTTAAGTTTGAATTTGGCGTAACGGTTGGCGAGGATGTATCGGCGAAGTATTTGAAGAGCAAGTTTGACGCATTATTGTTAGCAGGCGGCGCAATGGAACCGCGAGACGTTAGCGTTTCGGGACGCGAGTTATCGGGGATATTTTTTGCGATGGATTATTTAACGGCGTTGAATATTGCGATCAAGTCATCGCGTTCTGACATGTCGATTGGGAGGTTGTCGATAGATGCCAAAGGCAAGCGAGTTGTGATTTTAGGCGGCGGCGACACTGGCGCGGATTGTCTTGGGGCGGCGTTGCGTCAGGGGGCGATTTCGGTTGTGCAGCTTGAGATTATGCCGAAGCCTCCGGAGAATTATAATCCAGCGACGCCGTGGCCTCGATGGTCTCAAATTTTACGAAATGGAACGTCTCACAAGGAAGGCGGCGAGCGGAAATGGAGCGTTTCGACAAAGCGTTTTATAGGCAACGGAGGTAAGGTTACGGGAGTTGAGACAGTTGATGTTGAATGGAGAGATGGAAAACCGATTGAGATTAGCGGAACTGAACAGAATATAAAAGCTGATTTAGTTTTATTAGCGTTAGGATTTGTTCATCCAAAACATGATTCGCTTTTGGGAACGCTTGGTGTTGAGTTGGATACGCGAGGAAATGTCAAGGTTGATCCTGTAACGCGGATGACGAGTATAAATGGAATTTTTGCCGCCGGCGACATGCAAAGCGGAGCGAGTTTAATAGTACGAGCCATAAACAGCGGTCGCGAATCCGCAAAAGGAATTGATAAATACCTGATGACATAAAATTAGTAACTCATGTTACGCAGTAGTTGTCCGTCAGTAGGCGGTAATTGATCAGATAGTCGGTAATAGATCAGGTAGGCAACCTTTCGCCGAAAGGTTGCGTTGCCGAAGGCAACGATAAAATGGATTCAACAATAATTAAAATCAATTCAGATTTACCGTCGGCTAACGCCGACGCGACCTTTCGGCGAAAGGTTGCGAACCTACGGTCGGGGGTAGCAAGTGCGTAATATGAGTTACAAATTAACAAATGTAGAGACGCAATGCCTTGCGTCTCTATTATTCGATCAAAAGATCACCGATAGGGATAAAATGGATTCAACAATAATTAAAATCAATTCAGATTTACCGTCGGCTACCGCCGACGCGACCTTTCGGCGAAAGGTCGCCTACCTGAGTCGGGGGTAGCAAGTGCGTAATATGAGTTATTATGAAAGATTTTCATTTAGCGGTTTGCTTTGGCTATAAAATATTTCGTGTTTTTTTTCGATTTGGTTGTGAAAGTTTAACGGTAGCGATGTCCAGTCGTGTAGGTCGATTAAAATGGGGATGTTGCTTTCTTGGATTTTGTTAATCAACATTGTCATTGTTTTGGTAGAAAGAGGTTTTTTATCGAAACGTCGAACCGCTAAATCAAGATCGCTTCCGTTATGGGCGTTTCCGTTTATTCGGCTTCCGTATGCTAAAACTTCTATTGGTTCGTCTGCCGATTCAAATATCTGCAAAAGCGCTTGACGATCTTTTTCACGAATCAACATCGTTAGATTTCTCCTTTAAACTATGCGAAATAATTGACTCGCACAATTGGCTTGCGTCTTTTATTAGTTGTGGAAAAATTTTTAATGTTTTTTCTGCAAAATCAACGCCGTAATCGTGAGCGGTAACATTTCGGTTATCGCGATATTGCATCCATCGTTCTGATTCTTCATCTGTAATAATTCCGTGTAAAACGGCATGACGAAAAATATCTTTAAACGTAAGTTTATCCGCCGCCGACGACGAATAAAAATATTGTTTTAATATTTTACGAAGAAGTTTTCCGCTCAATTCCATAATAATTTCAAACTCTTTGATACAAGCGGATCGATAAACCTCATACGTAATATCATTTTTGTCGGACGCATAAAGAAATTTCAACGCTTGTTCCAACGCCGTAATACATCGTCGAAAATGAGTTATATCCAGTTCCATTTTTGAAATTCTATTAA
>JAITAZ010000557.1 GCA_031283825.1 Planctomycetaceae bacterium
TCAAAATCAGACTCAACCGCAATCGCCGATCCAATCTCCTCAATTGATTAACGATTTATCCGGCATGTCGTCTTCCACGCAACAGCTATTGACTCCGTTGGTCTCACCTGCGCCGATATTGCGACCAGAATCTCCGATAAATTTCCGTAATCCTCTTCCGCTTCCTCTTCCGCCTAATGTTGAGAAGTTAGAGTCTATTCTTCGCAACGGCGAATTACTGGAGAAAGAAAATCGCTGGTCAGACGCTTTAACTCATTACGAAGGCGGATTGCAGATTTATCGTAACAATAATTTGTTATTGCGGCGTTTTCTTATTGCGCGATTTCATTTTGACATCAGACGTCGTTGCGAAGACGCGAGTTATATGAAATGTATCAAGTCGGCGGCGTTTGTTGATTCGCTTGCATTGTACGAGGAAATAATGACGCGAATTCAAAACAGTTACGTTGACTCGCCGGATTGGGATAAAATTTTCCGAAACGGGTTGCAAGATATTTCTATTGCGCTTGGAGATTTAAATTTTCGTGTGAAATCTAACTTGAATGCGCCGGCAGAAAAAATTGACAGTTGCCTTGCATTGTTACAGAAAACTGCCGACGGATGGGAGATTAGAAATCGCGAAGACTTAAAAAACGGCGTGTTGCGTTTGGCAGAAATTGGTTTGCAGCAGATCAATTTGAATCCGGTAATTTTCTTGATGGAATTTACGTGCGGGATTGCGAATTCACTTGATCCTTATACTGCTTATTTAACGCCGAATCAGTTGAACGACACGTATTCGATGATTTCAGGCAATTTTGTTGGACTTGGCGTTGAGTTGAAATCGGATCAGGAATCGTTGATGATAATTCGAGTTCTTCAGGGCAGTCCGGCGAAGGAGGCGGGGTTGCTTGCGGGGGATCGGATTCACACGGTTGATGGGATTCCAACGAAGGGCAAAGACACAGATGCGGCGGCGAATCTTTTACAAGGTCAAGCGGATTCGTTTGCGGAGTTGACAGTTCAAACGCCCGGCGCGGCAATACGGACGATTAAGGTGTTGCGGCGTAGAATCGAAGTGCCAAGCGTAGAAGACGCAAGGATGTTGAATAGAGATGTCGGGTATGTAAAGTTGACAGGTTTTCAGACGCAGACAGTAGAAGAATTAAGGCGGGCGATTGCCGAATTAGAGAAGCGAGGAATGCGATGTTTGATGTTAGACTTGCGACATAATCCGGGCGGATTATTGCAAACTGGCGTAGAGGTCGCGAATTTATTTATACGCGATGGCGTGATTGTTCGCACGCGAGGGCGTCAGGGAACGGTTGAGACTCCGTACATGGCGACGAGTGCAAACACGCTTACGGTTCCGTTGATTTTGTTGATTGACGAGGCGAGTGCGAGTGCGTCGGAATTTGTCGCCGGTGCGATCAAGGATCACAAACGCGGTTTAATTGTTGGCAAGCGGAGTTATGGAAAGGGAACGATTCAAGCGATATTACCGGTCAATGGCAGCAATCCGAATGCTCAAGCTGGTTTAAGGATAACGGTTGAGAAATTTTATTCTCCGAATGGCGTATCGTACAGCGGCGTTGGGGTATCGCCTGATGTGGAAGTCAAGGCGGAGCATCGTATAACGGTTGCAAAATTAGTTGATGGCAAGCTGCAAATCCCAGTAAATGTAAGAGCAATCTCAAGCCTCCCAGATGACCCGTTTATAAATGAAGCGTCAAAAATTTCGCAAAAATTATTAAATCATTAGAGAATCTCTAAAAATTAATTTTAATTTGAATCAAAACATAATTTAAATTTATTAACAAATGTAGAGACGCAATGCCTTGCGTCTCTATTGTTGGCTTAGACTAAAGGGAACTTCTAAAAACCTCATGTAAAATTTATTTTTATTAGGAACGCGGTCGTCTCGACCGCATATTTAGGTGTTTGTCATGCAGGCGGGACGCCCGCGTTCCTTCTAATATTAGTTTTTAGAAGTTCCCTAAATTCAATCAAAAGATTACCGATTGAGACGCAAAGAATTGTGTCTCTACATTGGGTTTAGCAATTCAAATCTGAATTTAAAAAACCGTGAACGGTTACATTAACATTATATCGCGTCGCTGTTATTTTATTTCTGTTTGATGAGTTCCTTGTGAAGTTACAATATTATTGTAACGATAAGTCGGGATGTCGTTATTTTGCGAAATACTATTGTGAATTGTGTTGTTCGATAATGTTGACGGAATCATTACAGCAGAGACATTAGAATTAGAATTCGACAATGACAAAGGCGCGACTGTTGGTAATGACGTTGACGTTGACATCGGCAATGACATTGATGTTGATGTTGACATTGATGTTGATGTTGATGTTGATGATGACGTTGACGGCGTTGGTGTTGACGGCATATTATTTGACGGCATATTATTTGAAGGTACACCAGACGACGGAAACGCTGAATTATTCAATGGTGTCGAATGAATATTATGACTTCTCAAAAATTCTTCGCTGCAAATATCGATTGGATTTTGTCCTTCTTGCGGTTTCATCACATACATACCGCTATATGAATTAGCGTCTTGATTGAATTGCGGAGAACCAAGATTAAGCGAAATTTTACCTGTCGAACCTGCATAAAAAATATCAATTTTTCTTGCATAAGTGATGCTGTTCTGTACGTCGTATCTATAATCGCTTGAAATTGCCGACGTTATTAATACGTTTTGCGGTGAAAATATTTCTTGTTTTGAGACCAATCCGGTCTTTGAATCAATTGTTGTTTTCTTAATAAATTGACCTGATTGCGTAGTTCGTCTTGTTATTATTATCCAATTGCCGTCGCCGGACGGATAAGGTCCTTCGTGTTGTTCGTTATCTTTAAACTCAATGATTCCCAGTGCTTCAATCAGCCAATTAGGTTCAATCGGCAGAATATTTCGTACCGGACAAGTTGGAAATTGCGAATGTCTGCAAAAATATAAATTACGTTCGCGTTTGATCCAAATCCAGAATAACTCATCATTACTTCCAAAGTCAAGTTCTTGTCCGGTAATTGAAGTTCCGCCGATAATTCGTATTCGTTTCGGACGCTCGCAAGTCAGACGAACATTAAGGGGCATCGATAAATCAGGAAAAGTTAGAGAAACATTGTCCGCCGAAATATTACGAATCATTGAGCTGTTGCGATTTATCGGATCAATTAATTCGTTTAACTTCGGCTTTTCTGAAACAGGGCGAGTAACGGGTTTAGGATCGGAACGTTCAAATAGTCCGCGCAATGTCTGACAACTAGAAAATTGTAAAAAGAATATTGTCAAACAACAAATAAAACAAATATATCTTATGCAATTTGCTCTATGAAATTTGGCGATACAAAAACATAAAAACGGACTTTCAAAAAGACTAGCCGCCGATGGTTCTAATTGATTTGCGTTTGAATTTTCAGTTAAAAAGTTAGGTTTAATATATTTCATTTTTATTTAAAATTCTGCTGAATAATTATTAAATTGATTACGAATTAAATTTTGGTTTAGCGTCGCGTGATTTTTTGTTTCTTAATCGTAAAGCATATTAGCGAGTTGATTTTGAATTTCTTCTAATCTTTGCGAGTTAGGCATTGTAACGAGGATTTCGAAAGAGTTATTTTCTTTTATTGAGTAAACGAACATTTTTTTTTGTCCGTTTTCGTCTTGTTCTTCGCGGTCGTATCTGAATAATCGTCGTCGGATGAGCAGCAATGATAAAACGTACAATAAATCGGCTTGTCCTGGATTTGTATTTATTTGATTAAACAAGTCGAGTAAAACGTCGTTTGGCGCAAGTTTGAGTTTTTTATCGTTTGAGTTTTGTACGACACTTTTCCACCAAGCAATAAATTTCTCCGGCGGCGAACTCCAATTTTCGATTGCGTAATCTTTACGCACGTAAGCATCATTCTCTTCAACTAAAATCGAAAAGAACGATTCGCCGGACAATAACTCCCGACCACTAACAAAACAATTTCGAGACGCTTTAGGAACTTCCATTAGCGGAGAATAAGAATTTTACAACAAAAAATCAAGACCAATTTTCAGAGAATCAGAAATTTTTTTCTTTAAATTTTGTCTCTTCCGAGTCATCAATCCCAGATTTCAAACAAGAACGTCCCCAGTGTCCCCCCAAAAATTATCTTTTGGTTTTTAAATTCGGAATTATTTTTAAACAGAACAACTTCTTTTGAGTCTATAATCTCCGATTTCAAACAACGACGTCTCTTCTATCTGTTGATAGAGGTACTTTACACGATACACTTGTTTAATTATTATTAAACTACATTAAAAAATTGTAACCGTTCACATTCAAAAGAAAAAAATCATAAGCCCTGTAAGGACGACAACAAATTTCACAAAACGGCTAGACGTTCTTTCAGGGCTTAGGAAATTTTTCTCTTGCGCGTGAACGGTTACAAAAAATTTGTTGCTAGATTGCCGTTATCAACAATTTAATAATTAGGAGTAAATATCCAATGACTGATCAAGTAATGAATACAAAATTGTTACCAGAAATTTTGTTTCAACTAATTCAAACTGAAAAAGTCCGCCTACGAGAAACCGATGGAATAATTCAAATCATACCAATCAATGAGACCTTTGATTGCACAAAAGGTTTACGAGGAATGTTCGCAAATTGTCCAGATATGTCTGTCGATAGTTTCTTGGAACGAAAACATAACGATAAAAATTTAGATAGATGAACCAATACGTTTTAGACGCTTGCGCACTTATTGCTCTTTTACGCGATGAAATAGGAGCCAATAAAGTTAATGCAATTATCAATGCAGCTTACAACGGTAGCGCTGTAATCGTAATGAATAAACTAAATCTTTTAGAAGTTTATTACGATTCCTATCGTTTATACGGTAAAACGCAAGCAGATATAATAATTACAAAATTCAAAAAATTACCTGTTAGCGTCAACTCAGAAATTACCGATAAACTCTTTGCTGAAGCCGGAAGATTAAAAGCAACTTACAAAATCTCTTTAGCAGATGCAATTGCTCTTGCTGAAGCGTCTGTACAAGACAGAATAATTGTAACAGCCGATCATCACGAATTCGATATTATAGAACAACATGAAAAGATAAATTTTCTATGGATTCGTTAAATAAAAATAACAACCTGATAGACAAAATTTAAACAATCGCAATACGATCTTTATCGTGTTGCTTTCACTTTAACAACTTTAACCAGACCTCAAAATTTCTGGAGAAAAATTTAACATTTAGGGAATCTCTAAAAATTAATTTTAAACCACAGAGGACACAGAGAACACAGAGAAAATTTTAATTTGAATCAAAACATAATTTAAATTTATTAAAGTAAAAAAATTATGGATTTAAATC
>JAITAZ010000573.1 GCA_031283825.1 Planctomycetaceae bacterium
ATCTGGGGCAACAAGTGCGTAACATGAGTTATTAGGATCGCGGTCGTCTCGACCGCATATTTAGGCGTTTGTAATGCAGGCGGGACGCCCGCGTTCCTTCTAAAATTGAGTTTTTAGAAATTCCCTTACGTTTATTGAACATTTATCAGAGACAAGTATAATTCTCGACTTGACGTAATCATTTAAACTAGAATTTTTGTAACATATCAATAGAAATTTTGTTTTGTCGATTGAGTTTATAAGTTGTTGATTTAAAATTATTATGTTTCCTTTGTCTTCTTAAAATAGTAGAAGCTGATGTTTTTTTTAAGGGGACTTTTGGAACAATGGAGATAAACTAGATTGAAATTTGGGATTCGAGACTCAAAAGATAACATAAATTTTACGCACAGATATATTACGAATTTATCTTGTTCGTTTGTATTATTGCGAACAGTTATTTCTTTTAGTTTTTTGATTTCCATAATTAACCAAAACACGTTGAGATAAATTATCTCAAATTACGACAAACTAACCATAAAACAAAATCAAATTATGAGCGGAGACATTCAACAAATACGCAATCTTGTTTCAGGTCAGATGGACAAGATAAACGCAATTCGCCGCGAAGTCGGACGGACAATTGTCGGTCAAGAAGGAATGATCAACGGTCTTTTAATTGGACTGTTGACGCACGGTCATATATTGCTTGAAGGCGTGCCGGGACTCGCTAAAACAACGGCAATTAAATCGTTGGCAGAAGTAATCGCAACTAAATTTCAACGTATTCAATTCACGCCGGATCTCTTGCCGGCAGACTTAATCGGCACAATGATCTACTTGCCAAACGAAGGAACTTTTAAAACTCGAAAAGGTCCAATATTCGCAAATTTTGTACTTGCCGACGAAATAAATCGCGCGCCGTCGAAAGTTCAATCGGCTTTGCTAGAGGCTATGCAAGAAAGACAAATTACTATCGGAGATGAAACTTATCCGCTAGAAGGATTATTTCTCGTAATGGCAACGCAGAATCCAATCGAACAAGAAGGAACATATCCTTTGCCTGAAGCGCAAATTGATCGATTCATGTTGAAATTGAAAATCGTTTATCCGTCAAAAGAAGATGAACGATTGATACTCGACCGCGCGCTCTTGAATAAACAATTACAAGTCAACCCAGTAGTAACGGCAAACGATATTGTCGAAATGCAAAAAATAACTGAACAGATTTATATCGACGATAGCGTGAAAGAATACATTCTAGCAATAATTAGAGCAACAAGATTTCCCGAACTAATGGGATTAAAACAAATCAGACCCTTAATAGAATTCGGCGCGTCGCCAAGAGCTACCATCTTTTTAGGAAAAGGAGCAAGAGCAACTGCTTTTCTAGCCGGTCGAGGATACGTTACACCCCAAGACGTAAAAGACATAACATACAACGTGTTAAGACATCGTATAATTCTAACCTACGAAGCCGAAGCCGAAGAAACAACGTCAGAAAAAATAATCGAAAAAATTCTCGACACAATTCCCGTGCCGTAAAAAACAAAAATCATTGTTCGCGTAATTGTTACTTTGTAATATTTTAGCGGTGGAATATTTGTAACAATAATTTATTTTTATAACTATTCAGTCATTTTTTTAAGGAACAGAAAGGACGTCGTGTTGGAAATCGAAGATTAACGACTCAAATGATAAAACAAATTTTCCACACAGATATATTACGAATTTTAGCGTTTTTTAATGGATATACCAACAGCTGAGACGCAAGGCATTGTGTCTCTACGATTATTTATTTTGTTCATTAAAAAACGTCTTAAAAATCATGAATGACCAGTTACTTATTTTTTCCTTAATTTCGCTGAAATATTTCAACAATTTAACAAGAGAGTTTATATGTTTTTTAGCAATTTCAATAATAGCGATTTACTTGCTAGTTTATCGGGCGAGCGGTTTCATGTTGTATATCGATTGACAGGGACGCGAGACGAGGCGTTGCGAATTGCCGACGATATTTGTGCAGAACAGACGGTTGAATTTCCAATTCGTTTATTACCTAGCGGCGCGATTTCGGAGCGTATTGTCGGTCGGGTTGAAAAATTCGAGCAAGACTGCGAGCGTAGTTTTATCGTTACGATAAGTTTTGCAGAGGAATTAGCCGCGTCTGAGTTGACGCAATTTCTTAATGTAGTTTTTGGCAATATTAGTATGAAATTGGGGATTCAAGTTATTTCGATTATGCCGAGTGTTGGTATATTTAAGTTTCTACGCGGTGCTAGGTTTGGCATATCTGGGATACGCGAGTTGATAGGCGTGTTTTCGCGTCCTCCTCTTTTTACTGCGATTAAGCCGATGGGGCTTTCGGCGCGGGACTTGGCGGAGTTAGCGTCGAGTTTTGCCGACGGCGGAATTGACATAATCAAAGACGATCATGGTTTATCGGATCAGCCTTTTGCGCCGTTTGAGGAACGAGTAAAAAGATGTTCGGCGGCGGTGCGGGAGTCTAATGCGAGAACGGGTCGAAGGTCGATTTATGTTCCGAATATTACGTCTTCGGTTGATCGGATTTTTGAGCGGGCATATTTTGCCAAAGGCAGCGGCGCGGGCGGACTAATGATTTCGCCAGGGTTAATTGGATTAGATGTCATGCGAAAATTATCGGAGGAAATTGAATTACCGATTATTGCTCATCCGGCGTTTATTGGAGGAATGGCGATGAATTTACAAGGTTTATCGTGTGGAGTAGTTTATGGAACGATAATGAGACTTGCAGGTGCAGACGCTACTATTTTCCCAAATTTCGGAGGAAGATTCCCGTTGACTCTTGACGATTGCAAAGATATTGTAACGAAAAGTCGTGAACCGTTAGGAAATATCCCGCCGATATTCCCAAGTCCCGCTGGAGGAATGGAATTGAAAAACATAAAAAGTATGTTGAAAAATTACGGCAAAGATATGTTGCTATTAGTAGGAAGCGGATTATTTTCACAAAGCGATAATCTAATTGAAAATTGTAAAAAATTTATCGAAGAAGCCGAATGTAAGCAAGACAATTAATGGGAATCTCTAATAATTCAATTTTTATTAAATTCGCATCGCGTTAGGGACAATTGTTTTTATGTAACTATTCAGTAGATAGTAATCCCAGATCTGTGATTACCCAAGCTCAATGATTGCCTATACGCCAATGGTGTAACCGTTCACGGAATTTTTTTATCGAAAAAATTAAAACGTGAACGGTTACAAACAAAACATGGTAAATATGATTACAGATGGTATAATTGGACGCGATGGTAATATTGTCTAATCTCGCGAGTTGCGAGGTTGGTTGTTGCGTTGGAATTTATTGAGATGATTTAACGTAACAATTAATTGAAATATTATCTTTTATTTAACGAACGCCTCACAAGGCAAATTTTAGGAGACTAAAAATGAGAAAAATGATGTTAGCTACAATAATGGGTTTAAGTTTGACGTTTTTTGGTTGCAATAAAGCGACAGAAAAGACATCTGAAAATGAAGCTCATTCGCATACTGAAGTTTCAACTCCGCGCGGTTCTGGTCATGATGTTGACGGATGGTGCGTTGAGCATGAATTACCGGAAAAAATTTGTTCGCTTTGCAATAGCAAGGTCGCGGCTGAATTTCAAAAAAACGGCGATTGGTGTAAAGAACATAATTGCGCAGAATCGCAATGTTTCACGTGCGATCCAAGCCGTAAAGAAAAATTCGTCGCCCAGTACGAAGCTCAATACGGAAAGAAACCGCCGAAACCATAATTTCACACAAATATTCAGTAACAATATTAGTAAACGTTCACGCAAAGAAAAAATTTTTTGTAACCGTTCACGGTTTTTAAATATTGTAACTATTTCGTAGGCGTTTATCGATCAGGTTGATCACCGATCTGGTAGGCGACCGCCGACTCAGGTAGGCGACCTTTCGCCGAAAGGTCGCGTTGCCGAAGGCAACGATAAAATGGATTCGACAATAATTAAAATCAATTCAGATTTACCGTCGGCTAACGCCGACGC
>JAITAZ010000507.1 GCA_031283825.1 Planctomycetaceae bacterium
TTATTTTTTTATCGAAAAATTTTAATGTAGAGCCTTGACTTACGCTATTGCTAAATGACCTTTCAGGGCGGCGATTGTTTTAAGGAAAATCACACCCCGCCGCGTTGATGTGGACTATAATTCCGTTGTTCCTTCAGGGCGTAAGAAATCTTTCTATTATCCGTGTTTAAAAAATAATTCTACAGAACATTTACAAATAAAATTATGATGAACGAAAATTTAACAGAATCCAATACTCTCGAAATTCAATCGCAAAATACTAATAAACGATTGAGATTCGCCGACATACTTTTGATCTTTATCTTGTACTCAATACTTACCCTTATCCTGCAACTCGCGCTGATAGGACTTCCGCGTAACGCGCCAAACGAACCAACTACTATTCACTTGACAAATCAATCAATCAATCAATCTGCTAGTCAAAATATTCAACAAAATATTCAAGATATTCGCCATATTCATCAAAAAACGCAATCCGATATTAAATTCAATATTCAAATTACTGTCGGAGAAAAAGAAATCACAACGGTTGAAAATTTAGATCAAACGCCAAATCAAATTTCTATTCCGCAAATAGATCTCAAATATACGCCTCCAGAAAAACAACCTCATCCATTCGTGCAACTTTTAAAACAAGATAAAAGCGAATTTACAATTTTACTCCTGTTTATTTGCGGCGTTATTATCGCGCCATTGCTAGAAGAATTTTTATACAGAGGAATCTTTACAGGATGGTTAATAGATTCAACCAAAGAACATTTGCCCAAATTTGGATTCAATGAAACAACAACAAAAATTTTACGCGTAATAATTTCGCTCAGCGTTCCGGCGTTGCTTTTTGCTTCGCTGCATTTTCGCGGAAATCAAGAACAATCAACGCCGTCGAGAGAATTTCTTTTGATTTTATTTCTCGCAATGATACTGATAAACTCGCTCACGCTTACAATAGGAATATTTTACTTGACGCAAATACGAAATTTCACGCTCGAAAAAATAGGATTCCAAATGAATAAATATCCATCTGATATTTCGATGTCAATATTAGTTTCTATTTTTGTAATTCCTCTACTTCTTATCTTGACCGGCATACTCAACGCGATTTTCCCCAACTTAGTTATCGACCCTTTTCCTCTTTTCTTTTTCGCGATTCTGTTAGGAGGAATATTTCTAATTACCCATCGATTGCTGCCGTGTATTTTAATTCACGCTTTATTGAATTTTACAAGCTTAGTAATTCTTGTTTTGCAATAAATTTCTACAGAATTAGTTATTACAGATTTCTACTTATTGTTTTTATCAATTATTTTTGTTATTTTGAAAATGTTTTCTAAATTGTTGACGCGGATTTTCTACGTAATCGTCAATGTATAAACTTAAATTTGGGACTTTTACCGTTCCGTCTTTACTTCTGTATTTTTCCTGCGGCAAAGTTGCTAATAGTTTTAAATAACCTGCCAACAATCGATGCGTTTTCTCCGAATGATGAAACATGAAATGTACCCATGCCCACGAATCTCTATACTCTGAATCGCCCATATCGCTTGCAACCGATAACTTCTCAAGTCGCCCTAACGACGGCACGGCAAATGCGCCAAATCTCATGTTTCTTTTTACTTGATTCAAATACGGATTGTCATTAAATCTATCTTGAGGCAACGGTTCAAAATATTTCGCTAAACCCTCGTCAAGCCAAATCGGAACAACCGGAATACTTGCATGAACAATCGCATGAGTCATCTCATGACGAAGATCAATTTCAAAATTCTTTAATCTCTGTACCAAAACCGTACCCGCCGAATTATTCTTTTTCACATACAACGCGCGTCTGTCCCGCGGCGCATTAGGAAATCGAGACGCCAAAAATTTCGTATAACTCGTCTCATCTCGAAATAGACAAAGCTCTATCTTCTCTTTCGGTGCAGGAAGACCTAAGTAATTGTTCAAATCTCGTTGTAAATTCTCTATCTCTAACAACTGTAACTCAACCTCCGAAAGCGGAAAATTAGCCTGAACAACCACCACTCCGCAAACCCGCACAAACGGAAGCTCGTCTTTGTACGACGGCGTTAAATCCAGCTTCTTGATAACTTGTTGCTCGCCCGAATGCAAATCATGCAACTCTTCAACCTTTCCGCCGACGCCTCTTTGCAACTCCCGCGAACCGCCGCCGCCGACAACGCCGCCAAAAGATACTACGCGATTCGACGAAAAAATATCAGAATCCGCCGAATTAACGCGATTTTCAACGCCGCCGCCGATGCCGCCGACATCGCCGCCCCGCAATCCCGCGTCCATTAACGCCGGATACGCGGTTGCCGTCTTGACGTCGCGCTGATTACCAACAACGCGATCTCGTTCCAATTGCAAATTATCACGCTGAACCTCGCGCTGATAATTATAATTGTCCGGCACTTTCTGCGTATTATTACGAGACGATAATTCACGATCCGAAGAAATATAATCGCCGGAATAATTATTGTTACGATAATTACTCTGGTCAGAAAATTGATCTCGCGAGAGGTCTTGTCTGAAATTATCTTGATCGTATTGTTGATATTGTCGATTAGGATATTCTTGTCTGTCGTCGTATTGTCTGTAATTGCGGTCAACCGGACGAGAATTATACGATTCAGGAATCGCATTAGTCGGAGACGTTATCGCTCGCAAGCTGGATAATCCGTCTAAATCGTTTGTGTTAGGGGTGAGCAAAACCGGTTGCGAATTATACTGCGAAAACAGAACGTCTCCCGTCAGATTTATCGTTACAAAAATAAACGACAATATCAAAAAAACGAAACGAAATCGCACTCGCAATCTCAAATTAAATTTGGAATCAACCAAATTAAATAATCTCAATTTTAATTCCGGTGATTTTTTATACACCCCGCAACTCACTTTTTTTAACGGTTCACGTTCAAAATTTCAGCAACAAACGAAATACTTGCGTTTCAATAAATCTGTTTTCGTTCCGCCGCCGAAATTATTAAGGACGCTTGTTACTACCTGTTCAATTTACGCAAAACTGACTTAATCAGCTTGCACGACTTATTGTTAATTTTCCCAATCTACAGTTTTTTGAGTTAATCAATACTTCGCCCAAAAAACTCTATTACAGATACTCCGATCTATTATCGGCAGATTTTGACGATAATATCGGTTTTTTGGAAAAAATATATTATATCAATTGTAAATAACTATATTTTTTAAACCTACGTTTTTTT
>JAITAZ010000510.1 GCA_031283825.1 Planctomycetaceae bacterium
ACAGCACAAAATAAACTCTCAAACCAAGTGAAAATCGGATTGACGTATTAAAAGTAACTTAACCTGATGTTCAAAAAAATGTTTTAAACTACGCGATTAAAAATTCAAACTTAACAAGTATTTTGATGCAATTTTTTTGACAAAAGGCTAGTTTTACCGTTGGAGTAAGAAGATTAATTTGTCTTACTAAAAAGACAAATGCGATACGGATAAAAATAAAGTATTACAACTTTTTAGATAAAAAAAGATATTTTATTTGAAAATCTGAGTCTTACCAGAATAAAAAAATTTAAAAATTTTAACAGAAAGGAAAATTATGAAACGTTTACTTTTGACTATCAGTATTATCCTCTGCTTTTGTATTATTAGCACAGGATCGGGGTGTGCTCCCGCTGCCAAAGCCGTAAAAAATATTCCTAAGATCAAGAAACCTACTCGAGGTGGCGGCGGCGGTCATTATCATGGCAATTGGGGATCGCAACAAGAGGAAAACCAATCACAAAATTATCAACCTAGTGGAAACAATCAAGTTTATACTATTCCTGATGGTTATGGAGGTTATAATGTTTATGATGGTCAAGGGCAGTATCAAGGCAACATTAGATAATCAATAACTTAACGCCCAATTTTTGTTTTTAATTGGAACTTGAAATTACTCGCTCTTTAGATTTTGATTTGGCGATGTTTGTTTATTCATGTTGGGACGCAGATTTATTCGCGGAGCTTAATCTAAAGTGCGATTTATATTTAAAAGAGGGGAGATATTTATGAGCGATAAAATATTTATCAAACAAGACGGCGTCGAATGTGCAGTTGATATGGATCAACTGAAAGAGTTGTTACGCAAAGATTGCGTTAAGCCGCAAGCTCAGATGCGAAAAGAAGGCGATAGCGGATGGAAATCTGCCGTACCTTTTATTAAATCTATAGGATTGGGCAGATTGATTAAAACCGGAATATTGGGAACGGCGTTAATAAGTAATTTTTCCGGTAACGAAACCCAAGCGGCTGTAACTGATAATATCGGCGAAAGCATCGATGGAACAGAGATTGCCGATGTAAATGATGGAGGAATTATTGAATCAGTAACAGATTTTTTTAGTAGTATATTTGGTTAAAAACTAACATACGACTTATTACATAACTCATGCGTAACTGAAAAATTTTGTAACTATTCGGCGACAATCATTTGAAGTTAGGTTATCAATGATTTCAATTTTTACAGATTGATTTTTAAATTGTTCGCGCTTTAACTTTCGGTTATCGTCTGTTTACTTTTGGAAAACAGGCTTTTTATGAATAGCTTTCGAGTCGCCGAAGCTAATAGTACGGTTTATAAACCGTAAAATAATTGTCAAATTTAAATTTTAACTTTTAACAAATAAAGGAATTTTATGAGCGATAAAATTTTTGTCAAACAAGACGGCGTAGAATATGCGGTTGAAATGAATCAACTGAAAGAGTTGCTACGTGACGGATACGTTAAGCCTCAAGCTCAAATGCGAAATGAGAATGATACTGCATGGAAACCTGCGGGAATATTTCTTAAATCTATTGGATTAATTGGGGCTGGAATTGTTGGCGGAGCGTTGTTGAGTAGTTTTTTAGACAACGAAGCGCAAGCAGCGACAACCGATTCAATTGGCGGCGGGATATCAAATGCCGCTAGTGCAAATATCGGAACATCCAATAATATTGATGCCGCTACTAATGGAAATATGCGCGTCGATTCGTATGATTTAGATGGCGATGGCGTTTCAGATGTTTCTTTGTATGACGTTAATGGCGATGGTATTGTAGATGTTGAAAATTATGATTTCAATCATGACGGTATTGCTGATGTAAGCGTTGTCGATACCAATGGCGATGGTATCGCCGATACAATATTGGCAGATGCTAATGGTGATGGATTTTATGATAGCATTGCAGCCGATAGCGCAAATGATGGTATTATTGACACAATTGCCGCCGACACAGATGGCGACGGAATAATCGATACTGTCGTAAATTTTCTTGGCGGTCTTTTCAGTTGAAAAAAATTGTGTTAGCTGAAAATAATGATGTAAAGACGGCAAAAAAGTTTGTTAATCATTTACAATCGTTTCGATTCAGTTCAGCGATAGTGAATATTGGTCAAGAATAAAATTGAAATAACCGCCAAGTATGAAAAATGCACATCCAGCAAACCTAATTTTCAACCTAATTTTTCTTACTAAACAACCTCAGTAGCTAAAGACGCTCCCCACACCAACCTCATTACCTCATTCAAAAACAGACTGATAATGAGGTAATGAGGTTACGTTTTTTGGGATTTTTTGCTACTGAGGTTTTTTTGTTAAGAAAAAAATGAGGTTTGCGGAAACAGTTAAAATACGTTTTGGAAAATTCTACCGAGATATTACACAAAAGAAAATTGTAACCGTTCACGAGTTTTTAAACACGGATATACACGGATTTTTTTAGTGAATACGGATTTTCACGGATAATAAAAAAAATTTACAACGAATAAAATTAGTAATATATCAGTGGAATTTTTATTTTATTTTATTTTACGACTAGTGCTTTGTTAAGCTTAAAAATTGGGATAACCCAAACAAAATATCCTACAAAATAACGGTAACCGTTCACACGCACAGGCAAAAAATCCTACGTCCTGAAAGGGCAACGGAGTTTTAACCCACCGCAACGCGGTGGGGGAAAATGCCCCCAAACGGAACGCCCTGAAAGGGCAGCGGAAAAAAATTATTACGAATATTCGTTACAAATATTAACAAACAATATTGACCATATTCACCATATTCAATAAAAAAATTCAA
>JAITAZ010000513.1 GCA_031283825.1 Planctomycetaceae bacterium
TCTTTTGATCGAACAATGAGACGCAAGGCATTGCGTCTCTACATTTGTTAATTTGTAACTATTCACGTTTTAATTTTGCGATAAAAAATAAAAAATTCCGTGAACGGTTACAAATTATTTTTATTAGGATCGCGGTCGTCTCGACCGCATATTTAGGCGTTTGTCATGCAGGCGGGACGCCCGCGTTCCTTCTAAAATTAGTTTTTAGAAGTTCCCTATAGTTTTTAAAAATACCGTAACCGTTCACGCACAAGAGAAAAATTTCATAAGCCCTGAAAAGGCGCAAGCCATTGAACGTAAATTTGCTGATTGCCCTTTCAGGACGTAGGATTTTTTTGAGCGTGAACGGTTACAGAAAAATAATATATGGTTTTAAAGCCAAAGATAATTTTTTTAGGAGACACTGGGAACAAAAGGGACACTGGAAACAGAGGGGACATTCTTGTTTAAAATTTGGGGTTAATGACTCAGGGGAATAATACTGAAAAAAACTTTCTTTTTAAAAGCTGTTGTCTTCTGTTGAGCGTTAATAATAGTTTTAAATTAGTGCGTCCCCAGTGTCCCCTAAGTCCCCTTTGTCCCTAATGTCCCCTCAAAAAATTAGGTTGCAATTTTATTAGAAACCGGCGTTCTTTTTTTCTAGTTGCATGTTTAGGGCTAATCCTCTGATTTCGTTTGTTAATACGTCGAAACTTGCTGGAGTGCCGGCTTCTAACGTGTTTTCGCCTTTGACCATTGACTCGTAAATTTTTGTTCGTCCTTCTACATCGTCGCTCTTTACAGTCAATAATTCTTGCAACGTATATGCTGCGCCGTAGGCTTCTAACGCCCACACTTCCATTTCTCCAAAACGCTGACCTCCAAATCTTGCTTTTCCTCCGAGCGGTTGTTGCGTGATCAATGAATACGGTCCAGTACTCCTCGCGTGAACTTTGTCATCAACCAAATGATGCAACTTCAACATGTAAATAAATCCAACAGTCGTTTCTTGATCAAAAGGCTCGCCTGTCCGTCCGTCGAATAATTTTACTTTTCCGTGTCTTGGCAAACCTGCCTCTTCCAGACAATCGTTTATTATCGTTTCCGATGCGCCGTCAAAAACCGGCGTAATCGCTTGATAACCCATTTTCGCCGCCGCCCAACCAAGATGCGTCTCCAAAATCTGACCAACATTCATACGAGATGGAACGCCCAACGGATTAAGCATTATTTCAATCGGCGTTCCGTCGGCAAGATACGGCATGTCTTCTCGCGGCAAGATTTTAGCAATAACACCTTTGTTTCCGTGTCGTCCTGCCATTTTATCGCCAACGGAAATTACTCGTTTTGCCGCAATATAAACTTTAACCATCTGCAACACGCCGCGTCGAAGTTCATCGCCGCGTTTACGCGAATTAAGTTTTCGATCTTTTACGTCGAGTGCGGCTTCTATCGCTATCCAATGTTTTCTGAATATCGCGTCAAGTTTCGCACGACGCGGATCGTCGTCGTCAATATTAAGATGTTCAAGCCGAAATAATTTTGGTTGAGACGTTTCTACATCGTCTATTTTATGACCAAGTATTTTTTCCAACTCTTCTATCATCGGATTGAAAATTGCGAGGATTTTTGCATCTTCGCTCTTTTCTATCATTTTGATTTCTTTGTCGAATTCTTCCCTTTCGCGTTCAGATAAACTCATACGACAAGAAAACTTCTGTGTACCGATAACAATTCCTTCGACTCCAGACGGCGTTTCTAACGATTCATTTTTTACATCTTCGCCGGCGCGTCCGAAAATTGCGTGTAGTAATTTTTCTTCCGGCGTTAATTCTGTTTTGTTTTTTGGCGTAACTTTACCGACTAAAATGTCTCCGGGCTTGACATAAGTCCCAACCCGAACAATTCCTGTTTCGTCGAGATTCCGCAACGCACGGTCTCCGACATTTGGAATATCGTTTGTAAATTCTTCGCGTCCTAATTTTGTGTCTCGGATTTCAACGTCGAACTCTTCAATATGAATAGACGTGTACGTATCTTTCTTAACGAGGTCTTCGCTGATTATAATTGCATCCTCGAAATTGTAGCCGTCCCATGCCATAAACGCAACTAACACATTTCGACCTAAACATAGTTCTCCGTTATACATACTTGCGCCGTCGGCAATTATTTGACCTGCTTCGATTTTATCTTTCGGCTTGACAATCGGCGTTTGATTCTGACATGTTCGCTCGTTCATTCCGACGAATTTTCGTAACACATATTCGTCCAGATATTCGCCGTCTTCCTTGCTTGCCCCTTTTACGATAATTCTTTGAGAATCGACGTAATCGATAATTCCACCGCGTTTTGCGTGAATTAGCAAACTTGAATTAAACGCTGCGCGTTCTTCGAGTCCGGTTGCAACGAGGGCTGGTTCTGAAATCAAAAGCGGCACTGCTTGACGCTGCATGTTTGACCCCATCAACGCTCTATTGGCGTCGTCGTGTTCGAGAAATGGAATCAATCCTGCCGAAACGCCAATCATCTGACACGGCGCAACGTCAACATATTCGACTTCGTCTGCTGAAATTGGATCGTAATCGCCTCTCCATCGAACAATTACCGTTCCTGAAATTGGATCGGGTTTAATTTTTTTCTTGTCTATATTTACGTCTGCTGGAGCAACTTTGACCTCATGTTCTTCGTCTGCTCGTAACCAGTCGATTTTGTCTGTCAACTTACCGTCTTTAACTTGACGATACGGCGACACGAGAAAACCGAATTCATCGACTGCCGCGTAAATGCTCAAGCTGGAAATCAAACCGATATTTGTACCTTCCGGCGTTTCTATTGGACAAATTCGTCCGTAGTGAGACGAGTGAACGTCTCTAACGTCGAACCCTGCTCTTTTCCGGTTTAAGCCGCCGGGGCCTAATGCCGACAATCGCCGCTCGTGAGTTAGCATTGACAGAGGATTTGTCTGGTCAACGACTTGCGAAAGCTCTCCTCGACCGAAGAAAAAATCTATTGCGGCGGAGACGCTTTTTTGATTTATAGCTTGACGCGGCGAGATATCTTCGTTACCTCTTGAGTTTAATCGTTCTTGAACGGTTCGGCGTAATTTTAGAAATCCTTTGCGTAGTTCTTCGCTTGCGAGTTCATCGACGGTTCGTAGTCGTCTGTTTCCGAGATGGTCGATGTCATCGACTTCTGCCGAGCGGTCGCCGCACCAGAGCCGGTTTAAGTATGCTACAGCTTGGACTACATCGCTTGCAACGAGCAGCATTTCGTCGATTGAGGTTGGCAGACTGAGTTTACGATTTATGCGGAAACGTCCGACTCGACCGAGTCTATATCGGCTGGTGTCGTAGAATTTATCGTTGAACAATTCTTTTGCTTTATCGAGTTGTGGCGGGTTACCCGGTCGTAAGCGTTGATAGATTCGGATCAATGCTTCTTCGTGCGAGCGGGTTTTATCTTCCATTAGCGAGTTAATGAGCAACTTATTTCGTTGCATTTCCATTATTTCGATTTTTTTAACGCCGGAGGCGCAAATCATTTCGGCGATACCTCTAGTGATTTCGTTTCCCATTTCGACAATTATTTCGCCAGCTTTTTCTGAGCCTGCCGGATATACGACGTCGGCGATGGAGATTTTATTTTCGATTTTTGACGCGCTATCTTTTGTGTCGAGTTTGATAATTTGTGTCGGGTAGAAAGTCCGTAGTAACTGGGAGTTCGTGCTGTATTCCGGCGACATTGCGCGGAGAAACATCATTACGGGGAGTTTGCTGCTTTGGTCGATTTTTGCGGTGATAGTTTCTTTTCGCGTTAAATTTAGTTCGATCCAGCTGCCGCGTTCGGGGATGATTCTGCAACTGTAAGTTTTTCGTTCTAAGTCCATTACGGTAACGAAGTCGATACCCGGACTTCGGTGTAATTGGCTTACTACGACTCTTTCGGCGCCGTTGATTATGAATTCGCCACCGCCGAGCATAACGGGGATATCGCCGAGATAGACATCTTCTTCGCGCGGGTCTGCACCGGGTTTAGTTAGTCGGAGTCGTACTTTGAATGGTCTTCCGTAGGTGAGACGTAGTTGTCTGCATTCGTCTGGTTCGTATCTTGGTTTTTCGAGTTCGTAGTAGAGGTATTCTAGTTTGATGGTTCCGTCGTAATTTGTGATTGGAAAGCTTTCGCGTAAAACGGCTTCGAGACCGATGTCGAGTCGTTTTTTGGGCGAAATGCCGTCTTGTAGAAATTTACCGTAACTTTGTGTTTGTAACACAGTGAGATCCGGAATATCGTAAGTTGAACTTTGGGTGCCAAAAACTCGTTTGCGTTGGAAATTTATTATTCGTTGTGAGGGAGTTGCCATAAATTGTTAGAGTTTGGGGGTTAAACTTTAAGTTTAGTTTGTTTTTTTGACATTAGATTTTGCGATATTTTGTGATTGATTTAAGTTTTTATCGCTAATCGTTGCAAGGTAACGTTACAATGCTTGCAAAATTACTTGCAAAATTTTAAACGGAGAATTTTAACACACATCAAAATCCAAACAAGGGGGGCAGAATAAATGAATAGCTCTTGTTAAACGCTTGCTACCCCAGATCAGGTAGGCAACCGCCGACTCAGGTAGGCGACCTTTCGCCGAAAGGTCGCGTTGCCGAAGTCAACGATAAAAAGGATTCGACAATAATTAAAATCGTAATATATCAGTGGAATATTTTTAACACGTATGAATATCGTATAACGAACCTCATTTTCAACCTAATTTTTCTTACTATTGTTTAAAACCTCAGTAGCCAATGACACTCCCCACACCAACCTCATTACCTCATTAAAAACGTAAACGAATAATGAGGTAATGAGGT
>JAITAZ010000668.1 GCA_031283825.1 Planctomycetaceae bacterium
ATTGCACAATTATTGTACGAAAATTACAAGGAACTTAACTTGGAGATTCGCTTTTACGCGGTCTCTCAAACTTTGGAGGATTTTAAGTCATGCAAAGACTTTTAAATAACTTGATATTCAATTTTCAGTTGACACAAATCACTCAGTCGCTGAAAAATATCGTTGCACAATTTAGAGCCGCCGAATTTATATTCGCCGCCTGCTCAATAATTTTAGGAGGATTTTGGATCTGCCCATACGCCACAGCAGAAAATTCAAAACCAGATTTCGAACCCGTCATTACAAAAATAATCACACCAACTGATAAAGCTCAAACACTCAAAGTCGAATTAAACAACGCAAACGATCTCTACCTCATCGCTGAATTCGGAAAAGATTCCTACGATAGCGATCAAGCTATCTGGGCTGAACCCACTCTGTTCGACACCGAAAATAAACCTGTTCAATTGACTACTCTAAAACCAGAATCAACTAAAGTCGGCTGGGGAAATCTATTGATCAATCAAAATCTCGGTAAATCACCTTTGAAAATCTCCAACGAATCTTTCAAGTTCGGATTTTGGGCTCACGCACCATCAATAATTCACTTCAAACTCGACGGAAAATATAAACGACTCGAAACCAAAGTCGGTATCGATAACAACTCTACACGCGGATCAGTTATTTTTCAAGTCCGAAATACGCCCACTCCGTTTCCGCCAGTCGCCGAATACACAAAAAATTATCGACCCAACTCAACTCCTCCGCCGCTCGTCGCACCGCCGGCTGACGAAATCGAATTTCAACTCAACTCAGACGCCGCCCAAAAACTAGTCGAAAACGGAATCAACGAATTACTTTTCATCAGACGTTTCACCTACACCTCAAATCACGTTTACACCGATCACGTAAATAGCAGATGGACACCGGGAGGCGGAATATGCGCAGTAAATCTAAAAACAGGAAAAGTACGCGAAATCACAAAAGGACTCGCTCAAAACGCTGTTATCGGTTGGTTCGACCTGTCTTTCGACGCAAAAAAAATCGTGTTCGACCTGAAAAAAAATAACGGCGAAGGTTACAGAATCTACGAAATAAACGTTGACGGCTCCGGACTTCGACAAATTACATTTCCTCTGCCAAACGAAGATGAATTGATCAAAAAATATCACAACGAATATCATCACGGAACAGACGACGTTGACCCTTGCTACCTGCCGGACGGCGGTATTGTTTTCGCCTCGACACGATGCCAATTCAGCGTGCTTTGCGATAGCGGAGATAACTTGACAGTCAAAAATCTCTACCGCATGAACGCCGACGGCTCCGAACTTAAACAACTTACCTACAGCCCCCTAAGCGAAGCTACGCCAACAGTTCATCACGACGGACGAATTTTGTATCATCGCTGGGAATACGTAGATAAAGCAGCAGGAAATTGCAAATCAATCTGGAGCATGAACCCAGACGGCTCAGGCACGGCAGAAGTTTACGGCAACACAATCACATTTCCCGAAACGAAAATTCAAGCTCGCGCTATTCCGGGTTCGCCTAATAAAATTGTTATGCTTGGCGCGTCGCACTGGATAAATAACGCACTCGGAACAATCATAGTAATAGATACGACAAAAAATATACGCAACACCGAAACAATGAAATATATCACCGATGACACCGCCGCTTTCGCTCACGACGGTTTTCATTTTAAAGACGCAAACGGAAAATGGTATCATGAACGAAGCGGCAAAGCTGGACGAGTTTTTCGCGAACCATACCCGATTTCAGAAAGTCTTTTTATCGCGTCGATGAAACCCGTTGGCTTGAATTGGTCTGATCCGAAAGGCTATCATCTTGTGTTGCTCGATGAAAATGGTCGCGACACAACTCTGCTTTGCGATCCGACAATTTCGCTTTGGCACGCTTACCCGCTTGTTCCAAGAGAGACGCCGCCAATTCCGGCGGGTCTGCCGATAGATCCCGAACTTGCAGCGAAAGGTTTGGCAAAATGCGTCGTAACAGATATTTACGTCGGCATGGATAATGTCAAACGCGGCGAGGTGAAATATCTACGCATCCTTGAACAACTGCCAAGACACTGGCAAGCTCGAAAAAAATACAGAGGAGATAGTTACGGCATGTCTCATAGCGCGATTGGAAACGGTTTGTTAAGCGCGAAAATTCAACATGGAATCGTGCCGGTCGAAGATGACGGCAGCGCGCAATTTATCGTTCCGGCGGGTCGAGCGATTTATTTTCAAGCGCTTGATAAAAATTTATGCTCAATTCAATCTGAGCGAACTTACGTAAATTATACTCCGGGTGAAACGCGGAGTTGCGTCGGCTGCCATGAAACGCCCGACATGACTCCCGCTCAAACGAAAAATACTCCAAAGAGCATGTTAAGACCGGCTTCAATTCCAGCGGCTCAACTTACGCAAAATTCAGCTCAAGTGAGTTTCGATTTTGATAGACAAATTCAACCGATTCTTGATAAACATTGCGTAAGTTGTCATCAAGGCGAAGTCGATAAAGCGCAACAAAAAATCGACGGAAATTCACAAGCCAATTCGCAAGTCAATTTGCAAGTCAAAGTGAAAACGTCGTCGCTTGATCTTCGTGGAACTCATCAAGGTACGTTTAGCGTTTCTTATAATAATTTAATTCAACTTGGACGCTCGCGACAACTGCTTGGAAATCGAGGAGAACTCAACGAAGACGCGGCGTCGAATCGGATTGAATATATTCCGCCTTATCGAACTGGAGCGTTATCGAGTCCGTTGGCGGCGATGGTCTGCGGACGAGGAAAAACAACGCTTGAGAGTCCGGCGATAAATGCCTACGTCGAAAAATTATTATCCGTTCACAACGACTTACAACTTTCCGACGCAGAGAAATTATTGATAACAAACTGGCTTGATGTAAATTGTCAATATCATCCGTCGTACTGGGGCAAGAAAAATGCCCAATACAAAAACGATCCAGATTATCGCCCAGCTTTCACCTTCGAAGAAATCCGCAACTGCACGCAACCGACAAGATAAAAAACGACAACTATTCTGTAGGCAAGTTTTGCGAAATTATTTCTAGTGTTTAGTTAATGGCGTGTTTTTTTTTGATATTACATCGGGAATATTTTTATTAGTCCGCAGGAACGATATATACATAATATTAGGTTGAGCAAATCGCAACTTACGGTACTGAATCGTGTAATAATCAATCCCAGCTTGGGGCGACATTATAAAAGTAATTTATCGTTACAATAATTTATAATGTTGTCCTTGCGGGGCTATTATAAAATTTCTTTTGAAATATTACCGACAATATTATATTATTATTATGAAATCAACAATCGACGAAATACGTCAACGATTCGATAACGACGTTGAACGATTTGCTAATTTAGAGACTGGACAAGTTTCAACTATTGACGCCGCTTATTCTCTTGAGTTAATTACGAACGTCGCTAAAATTCTTGTTCCTAATGCTACGAACTTACTAGACATTGGTTGCGGCGCTGGAAACTATACGTTGAAATTACTTCAAAAAATTCCAGACTTAAATTGTACGCTTGTAGATTTAAGTCAACCAATGTTAAATAAAGCTTACGAAAGAATCGCCCTGCAAACTTGTAAAGGCGTCGAAATTATAAATGATGATATTCGTAACGTTAAATTATCAGAGAATCGTTTTGATATTATTCTTGCCGGTGCAGTATTACATCATCTAAGGGACGACCGCGACTGGGAAAATGTTTTTCAAAAACTTTTCAACTTGTTAAAAATCAACGGTTGTCTTTTAATTTCAGACTTGGTAACGCAAGATGTCGAATTGTTGACGCAATTATTTCAACAACTTTACGCCGACTATCTCGAAAAAGTCGGCGGAGAGAAATTTAAACAAAATGTTCTAAATTACATCGAAAAAGAAGATACTCCCAGATCACTAAACTATCAACTAGAACTAATGAAAAAAATCGGTTTCAGAAA
>JAITAZ010000074.1 GCA_031283825.1 Planctomycetaceae bacterium
AAACCTAAATAAATAATATAATTTTATTGATATTAAAATCGTCATTGCCATTCTCCGCGAATATCCGTATTCACTAAAAAAATCCGTATTATCCGCGTTTAAAATTCCCCGTATTATCAGTGTTTGTTTTTTAATATGGTAAAAATAAGGTTCATCTTTCATCGCCTTGATAATAATTAAAAAAACAAATATTCCACTGATATATTACAAATTTTATAATATATACTTTGAACGGTAACAAATGGTTCTTTTTTAGGGGACAAAGGGGACATGATCGTTTCAAATCAACGATTGAGGGACACAAGGGACAAAAATATTTTACGGAAATATTTTACGGAAATATTACTTTTTTCATTTTTTGGCGAAAAATTTTTTTACTTAACTATTGTGTAATTTCTATCTTGTGTTTTTCTTAAACAAAAGATTTAAAACTTAATGAAATCTTAACAGAATCTTAATAATTTCTTAAAACTCTTTTATTAAAATTATCGCCGATACAAAAATTAATCGCGTAAATTTTATGCGAGGAATTTTTGTAACGGAAAAGTTTATCAACTTTTCTTACTGATTTTTTGTCGGCAAGAGGCGCGTTACATTAAGCCAATCGACTATTAAATTTTGTTTCGCCGCCGGTCTGACGAAACAATTTAATAATAAAGTTAAGTATGTTCGCGCAACGCCTTCAAAAGTCAGTTGAATTTCAACAGCGATAAATTTAATTTGAATATTTGTGCAAATCGTTTTTTGCACAATTAAATTTATCGACATTAAAAGCAGCCGGTTTATTACGCTGACGTTTTTTAATTTTTGTAACAAAAAAACTCGAGTCAATAATTCAATTCGCGGCGCTTTTACAAGTCCACAATCAGTTTAAATTGGAGAAAGAGAATATGAAAAAGACAAATTTAAAGTCAAATTTGTTAAACGCGAAAGTCAATGTAAATATTGACATTACGGCAAATGTTAATTTAGGAAAATCAGGGGGAGGGGCGCGGGAGGGTGATCTGCGCAAAATCAAAAAATCGAATTTTTGTAACAATAATTCGTTTGATGATTTCTGCAAGTCGTTTTATAATTTTGGTTTTACGCTTGTTGAATTACTGGTAGTAATCGCGATTATCGGAGTTTTGATCGCTTTGCTTTTACCGGCAGTTCAAGCGGCGCGAGAAGCGGCTAGACGACTACATTGTACCAGTAAACTCAAGCAACTCGGTCTTTCTTGGCACAACATGCACGATACTTACGGTCATTTCCCGTCGGCATGTTGTCAGAAAGAACTTTGCGCCGACGTATTAAAACCAATCGGAAAAGATAACTACGAAGCCATGAACTCTCCAACAGGTAATCGTAACATCTGGTCATATCGCGGACGAGTTAGTTGGGGAGCGGCAATTCTTCCTTTTATTGAAGAACCCGCTCGTTACGAAATGTTTAGACTCTGGTGCGTTGATCGGGCAATGGGTAGTAATAATGACGGCGGCTGGGGAATTGCTATCAATTTGCAAACAACAGAAACATTTTCTTATAGCGGTTCGATGACGTCATGGCATGGAACATACGAAAATCCCGCAAAAGGTCCCATTGGATCTTTTCTTTGTCCTTCAGAACTTGTTCGCGGAGTTGTTCCGGGCAACGGCGTTATGGCAGCGGTAAGCTATCGAGGATGTATCGGCGACTCAATCTACTATAACTACGAAAATATAAGACCCAACAACGGCGTTTATCCTTTTCCTTCACGCGGAATTTTATCGAATGGTCTTTATGAAATTGTCGGTATCGAATCTATCTCTGACGGAACAAGTAATACGATGATTCTATCCGAAGCCGGTATTACTCCTAGTTGGGGAGGAACGATCAATTCAATTCATGGAGGAGTTGCTCAAACAACTTCGACTGAAGCTGTTGGTCATGCAAGTTTGTGTCTTGCCAAAAGAGGAACTGGAAGCGGAATTATCAGTCCGGTAGCGAGTCAAGTCGGCGGACGATGGGTAGATGCTTACCCTTCATACACCGGATATTATTGTATTCTTCCGCCTAATTCTCCGTCTTGTTTTAACAATACTGCTGCATCAGATTATGTTCATGTATCAGCGAATAGTTATCATCCGGGCGGAGTCAATGTTTGTTTTGGAGACGGCTCTGTACGATTCATTTCTGAAACAATTAACTCCGTTTCAAGCGGAGTAACGTTGAGTACGCAAATTGTTAAAGGCGTTTCCGGCGAATCGCCGTTTGGCGTTTGGGGCGCGTTGGGAACTCGATTTGCTGGAGAAGCAAAAAATCCGTAATCAATTATTTTTACATGCGTTTAATTTCAGTCTGACTGCGTAAAAGTTTAACATTATCTGTCGGACTGAGACAATTATTTTTGGTAACCGTTCACGTACAAGAGAAAAATTTTTTAAGCCCAGAAAGGGCGCAAGCCGTTTAGCGTGAATTTGCTGTCGGCTTCGTTTGTCGTGGAAATACTAACGTAGGACGTTGCTCTACGCTATTGCTAATTGCCCTTTCATGGCGAGTGAAAATACTTTTTTCACGTAAACAATTACAAAAATACCACAATCCCGAATTTTAAAACCGTGAACGGTTACTATTTTTGTAACTATTTAGTTAAATAGGCGACCATTGATTAATCGCTTACTAAATGGTTACGAATAATTATCAATTTCATTACTCACCATACTCACTAAATTACAATGAAAAAATATTTCCTCATTTTTGTTTTGTTGGTTATTTGCGGATGTAACGCTAAACCTGCGGACGTTCCGCAATTATATCCGTGTCAAATTATTGTTACAAAAAACTCAACGCCGATAGGAGGAGTTCATGTCGTTCTTGGATTAACAAGCGACAGTTCTCCGTGCGCGGTTTTTGGAGTTACAAATTCCTCCGGCATTGCAACAATCTGCACCAATAGACTCGGTTGGCGAGGTAACGGAGCGCCGGCTGGCGAATATATTGTTACAATTTCAAAAGAACCTAAATTAGAAAATGAACTCTCCACAGAAGAATATCAAAAACTCGATCCCATTAAACAAGAACAATATCAATTAGAACAACAACGTAAATACAACGCTCTACCGCGCGAAATTCCTGCGGATATGAGCGATATTACGAAATCATCTCGCCGTTTAACCGTTACAAAAGACGGCGAAAATGTTCTTAATATTGATATCGCAACTAACAACAATCCCCAATAATTCCTCGCGATTTATTGGACAATCCCAATCGATTTTACGTAACTATTCAGCAAAATAATTCAGTAAATTTGTTTACTCAATTGTTAGGCGATTTTATGATTATTCACTTTATGATAAAAATAATATCGCCGCTGCATATTTGCCAATCACATTAATTAGGAGAATTTAAAAATGTATTCAAAAACTAATCGTCGTAATTTTTTAGGACTATTGACCGTTTCGGGATTTGGACTTACTGCCATTCCGACTTTACGGGCGCAGGAAAATGATATTCAAGAAGAGAGTCCGCTTGTGAACTCTCCGCCGGTTTTGCAATGTCCGAGCGAAACTGGAATGACAGTTGTTTGGGCTGTCGGTAAACCCGCAACCGGTTGGGTTCAATTCGGAACCGACAAAGAAAAACTCGACCAAACAGCATTTGGAGAAAAAGACGGTTTACTTCCTTATCACGACCAATTTTTAAAAATTCGGTTGTCTGGTCTGAAGTCTAATACTCAATATTTTTACCGGACGGCAACCGCCGATTTTAAGTATATTAGCGCGTATAAATTCAAAAGAGGCGAACCGGTATTTAGCAATGTTTATTCGTTTACTACGTCGGGAGACGCTAAAGAAAACGGCAGCTTTTCCGTTATCAACGATACGCATGAAAATCAGAAGGCGTTAAAATTATTGACCGACCGCTTGGCGTTACTTGATTCCGATTACACAATTTGGAACGGCGATTTGGTTAATTATGTCGATAACGCTGATCAAATTGTTAAGACAATTATTCGTCCGGCGGATTCGTCTTTTGCGGTGAAACGTCCTTTACTTTTTGTTCCGGGCAATCATGATTATCGTGGCAAGTGGGCAAGAAATCTGGAATTAGCGTTGCCGCGATGGGAGTTGAACGATTTACGAGATCGCGAAACTACGCGGAATTTTGCTGTTCGTACAGGTCAGTTGGCGTTGATCGGTCTTGATACCGGCGAAGACAAACCAGACCGACATCCTGCGTGGGCGGGTCTGGCAAGGTTTGAACCGTATCGAATCGCACAACGCGATTGGCTAGAGCGGACTTTGAATAAACCAGAAATTAAATCTGCGCCGTTTATTGTTGCGTTTTGTCATATTCCTATTTTCAGTTCAAATCCAAACGCAAACGGAGGAGATATTTTAGAAGGAGCGGCGTCGTTTCAACGTCAAGCCGGTAATTTGTGGGGACCGATTCTTACCAAACATAGAGTTCAATTAGTTGTTTGTGCGCATCTTCATCATTTTAATTTTGATCCGCCAACGCCGGATCGAACTTGGACGCAAGTTATAGGCGGAGGACATAGCGATAAAGGACAAATTACTGTTATACATGGTCAAACCAATTCGGGAAAATTGGAAGTAATCGTAGATGAATTAAACTCAGGCAAAGAACTAGGACGTTGGACTTTTGAAAAAAGATAATTTTTCAGAGGTAACCGTTCACGGTTTTTAAACACGGATAACAGGGGAATTTTAAACACGGATTTTCACGGATTA
>JAITAZ010000147.1 GCA_031283825.1 Planctomycetaceae bacterium
GATTTTAATTATTGGGAATCTCTAAAAATTAATTTTAAACCACAGAGGACACAGAGGACACAGAGAAAATTTTAATTTGAATCAAAACATCATTTAAATTTATTAAAGTAAAAAAATATGGATTTAAATCAAAATTTAATTTAATTTTTAAAAAATATTCGCTCTGTGAACTCTGTGTTCTCTGTGGTTAATAAAAAAACGAGTTTTTAGAAGTTCCCTACAATTACTCGGTGAAATTTTTTAGTAATAATTCTAATTCGTCTTCAGCAACGATCCATCCTCTGCATTTTTTGCAACCGCATAGACACTTTACTAATTTGTCAGCGGGCCACGCATAATCTATCGTTAATTGCTCGCCGGGGAAAATATCTCGCAACGTTTCAACCCAAAGTTCCGAATCGACGTCGTCGTCAAATTCCGGATCGTACTCTATAACGTCGTTGCCGACTTCCTCCGACTTGACAACCTTAGAAATATTTTTTGAAACAGAAATCGAAACCGATTTTATCTTAGAATTAAATCTAGCGTCCGATTCGTCGTCTAGTTCCGCTTTTTCCGGCGCGCTTCCTTCTCCGAAAAAACATTCGTCGTCATCGTCGTCTAGTTCTTCATTTTCGTCGTCGGATTCTTCTATTTTATCTGAATCGCGTTCTAAATCGCTCGTTTCTAAATTTCCTTCTTCTAATTCTTCGCCTTCAACAATATCGCATTCACTCACGTATTGAGTCAATAAACAATTCGGCTCGCACGCATGATTCAAATAACAAAACGGCGCAGACGGCTCAAGCACTTTTCCCTCGCCCGCGCTGATACAATAATCGCTGCCGTAATCAGGGTCGATAATAATTTTTCCGGCAATACGCGCTATCGGCGTCCCTTTGGGAATAAACGCATACGCAAAAACCCCAAAACCATAAGCTGTCTTTCCAACTCGCACGCCAAAAGGAAACACACGACCACAGTCCAACGAACTACGCAACGATTGAAAATCTTCCGCTCGATTCTGCATGACAATTTAAATTAAATTTTTTGTAATATATACTCAATCACACTTTAAATTTCGTTTTTTCTGAAATTTATTACGGCGAGTTTTGATAACAGTCATATTATGAAGTTTTATTTTTTGTAACAATAATTTTAATGATTCCGCGTAATTTATTTCAAGTGTGATGAGTATATCCACAGGTAAAAACACGTATCTATTCAGTAATAGACAATTATCGATCAAGGTTGCCTACCTGATCTGGAGTTATTATCTACTGAATAATTACCGATTTCTACTCTTGCACAATTTCAAATTGACTCTTGCCAACTCCACAAAGCGGACAAACCCAATCATCGGGAATTTTCTCAAACGGCGTGCCAGCGGATATTCCTCCGTCTGGATCTCCAATCTCCGGATCATAATCATATCCGCAAACTTCACAAACATATTTTTTCATAATTTTTTCCTCCAAAAAATTTTTTAAAGTATTACCACAGGTTACACAACATTAAACCTGTAGATAAATTTTTAACGAAAATAAAGGGAACAAAGGAGACATGATAGTTTAAAATCAACGATTAAGCGACACAAAGGACAACATTTTAATATCAAATGAAGTTTTTATCTTTTGGATCGTAAATCTACAACAATTTTTAATTTCTCCGCGATCATAAAAATATCAGTGTCATTACGATCATTACTGGTAGTAGAATTAAACAACTGTAAAGCATGTATCCTAGAAAACTCGGCATCTTTATTCCTGATTGTTCCGCAATCGCCTTTACCATGAAATTCGGACCATTGCCAATATAAGTCATCGCACCCATGAATACAGCACCCAACGAAACCGCTACCAATAATCTAAAATCAATAAAACCATTCGAACCAACTCGCACAAGATCACCATTGCTTAGTTTCGTTTGCCAATCCGTATCTTTCCATTCGTCCTTGTTAAAATCACCTTCTTTGTCCGGCGATAACGATTTCGCAATCTCAAAAAATACTACATACGTCGGCGCATTGTCCAAAACCGAACTCAACGAACCCGTCGACCAGAAAAATAATTTCGTTTGCTCAATTCCTAAATTCTTTTCCGCCTTACTCACAATCGCCCTGCTCTCTACATTTAAAATCTGAAGCGGCGCCTGCATACAAATAAAAATCCCAAAAAATAACGCCGCAACCTCGCCTATCGCTAAAAAATTAAATCCATTCTCGCGTCTTATAATTCGTCCGCCGAAAATTAACGAAATCGCACACAACGCAATCTGTACCGCCTCTCGCAAAAAATACCAAGGATACCAATCCGTAAAAGGAAATACCTTACTCGGCGCTAAAAACGCTACCGCAAATACTACTCCCGCCAAAAGAGGTAAATTCAACCAAAGTCCAGAAAAACTTAATCCAGTCGCATTCGCCAAATCTTCCTCTTTGCTCTCTTTCGACTCGCGCGGATAGAACCAAAACGTGTCCCACAGAAAAAATAATCCTATCAAAATTAAATTCACAAACGCCCACTCCTGCCAAAGCCGAAGCGTCCACGTAAATTCAACGCCCTTCAAATATCCCAAAAATAACGGAGGATCACCAAGCGGAGTAAGACATCCGCCGCAATTACAAACGCAAAATATAAAAAATACAACCGTATGAACCTTGTACCGACGCTCTTTGTTTGTCTCGATTAAAAGCCGAATTAAAAGCATCGCCGCGCCCGTCGTTCCGATTAAACTCGCTAATACCGCACCGATAAAAATTATCACCGAATTTACAAACGGACTCGCTACCAGATTTCCGCCTATCCGTATTCCGCCCGTTATCGTAAAAAGAGAAAATAATAAAACAATAAACGGTATAAACTCGTCAACTATCGCATTCGTGAAAACCGCCGACGCCAACGCAAATCCGCCGCGTGCAGGCTCCACTACGCTATGAAACGGAAAATGTAAATCTATCGGAAAATCACACACAAAGAAATAATACAAAAGAGTTATAAAACCAAGTGTCGCCGAAATTAAAAACTTGGTCAAATTACTCTCCCAAAACCGCTCCGCAGACGGAATAAGAGGTAAAAACGCTATACATAACAACAAAATCACAAACGGTAAAACCATCAACGCATGAGGACGACGATGCAAATTCTCAACACCAGAAGACGACTTTTGATCCGATTGATGATCGCCATTAACAGTAGAATTTTCAGATAAAGATTGTGTTGATTGTTTAGTCTCCGCCGATTTAATGTCCGATTCGTTTTCAGGTTCGGATTCGGATTCGTTGTCGATTATATTTGCAGAAGGAACTTTTAATCCGCAAGCGGGAGCCGATTCGTCGTGATGCGATTCGGTCGCCATTTTTGTCCAATTTTGCGGAATACCTTTATATGCTAGATAACCGTAAAATGTCAGGATCAGAATCAAAAGAATCGCGACTGGAATAAGTAACTTTGTCGGTTGCGGTTCGTGATTATGTTCGCGAGCAGGTTCGGAATTATTCGACTCCGGTTGAGACGATTGATTAAGTTGATGATTCTGATTCTGATTTTGATTTTGATTTTGGCTTGAAGAACTATTGGTATCTGTCATGATTTATTTGAAAAAAAATTGCCCAGATTTATTTTGGACAATCATAAAAAAATTTATAATTATTCTGTAATGTTGAGACTAATAATCAACGAAGTCGAATATTCGATTACTCTGTTGAATTAGTGCCGTTGCGATTTCGGGCAATATCTTTTTAGGTTTTGCGAGTGAAAAAATCAAGGGTGAAAATTCTACATAAAAAAAATATTTTCAACAAGTTACGCAACTCTTGCGATGAATTTCAGCGATTTAAGGTTCAGACGAGGGTCAAGAATGTTACCACCCGCCGACGTTATGTCAACCAGAGGCGGTTTGGAAGTCGGAATTATTTTTTAAGAGACAGAAGAGACAGTAATGACCTTAGGAACAATAGGGACTT
>JAITAZ010000177.1 GCA_031283825.1 Planctomycetaceae bacterium
CTTGCAATACGTTCTTCTTTTTAGTTTTTAGCAAAATATATCAGTTGAATTTTTATACTTTGAGCGGTAACGAATGGTCGGTTTTTTTCGATAGAAAATAATGATAGATTAAAAATTAATGGTCAATGGAAAGCATTCGTGGGACACTTGTGGGGCGAAAATTTGTCAATTTGTGTCCCGCGATTGCTTTCCATTGATCATTAAATCCAAAAATTCTAGCCGAAACATTCCTCGCGAATCTTACAAGCAACGGAATCTCCGACAGTTCAGAAACAGAACTTCCGCTTGTAAGCGTAAAATGTAATCCTAGACTTAAATCGTTACAATAATTCGAATATCTCTAGCTGCATCTTCTGCTCCACTGCAATTTATTCTTCTTTTTTGGGCGGAATGATTGCTATGCCTATTTTTATAGACGGAACTTTGGCTAGAGTCTTTTGTTCCAATTCTATCGATTGAAATTTGGTTGCATTCGGAAATTGCTTCAGCCAATCGTCCGGCTTGCCAGTTTGCTCCGAATAATAAAAATCACGATTGCCAAAACATCCCCTAATTGAACGCTTGGGAACCTTGCCCCAATCGTCAATCAACCAAAGCAACACTCCGCCACTTTGCTCAAATTGCTTTTCCGTCGCCCACAACTCGCTGTAAACATTCGGACAATTCCGACTATAAACACAAACCGACTCCGTCAACCAATCATCACCCCGAACAAACGGAATCGGCGTCGAATAATTATCAAACCAAATCTTATCAACTACTCTCGCCAAATCCTTACCCGCAAAATGATAACGCGAACCCTTGCCCGTAATAAAAGGAGAAAATTGATACACAAAAATCGTACCTACCGCAAAAACAAATATATTGATAAAAACTAACTTAAACGCAAATCCATATTTCTCTCTCTCTACTGTAAATTTAACCGCATAAAGTAAAAATGTCGGCAACAATAACCACAGATGACAACCTAACGCTCCTCGCATATCGCCCGCACAAAAAGACGCAATCAATAACTGCAAAATTAACGGAACAAAAATAAAAAAAGTTAAATAACGTCCAGACTGCGTATAAAAAATCTTGGTGAAATCAAATCGCCAACGTAAACCAATTATCGGATAAACAGGAATTAAAAGAATCAATATAAACTGAAATTGCTTGACAAAAAAACTAATCGGCGAAATAAAATGATCCCAGATTTTTGTCTCCGACTTGCCAATCGAATTAAACACATAACCCGACATCGCATCATAATTCTGAATCAGCCAAATCAAAAGCGGAATCGTTATCAAAAAACAAACGCCAGTCGTAATGTACGGATTAAAAGTTCTCCAATGTTTTCTTGCACGAGAGTCAAAAAACATGAAAATTAGAATCGTTAAAATCAACACTACAGTCGTGAATTTACAATACATCCCCAAAGCAAGCGCAACGCCGACAAATATCCAATCCCGCCGCCGATTATTCTCCAACGCAAAATAAAGAAAATAAATCGCAAGAACCCAGAATAATCTCATAAAAGTACGATTGTTGTAAATCGTGCTGTCGCTATTAAAATACGGATACGACAAAAGCGTAAGAGACGCTAAAACAGCAAGTTGAGGCGATAAAAACTTGCTCGCAAAAAACCAAACAACCACCGCCGTTAAAATACACGCCGTTTGAGAAACAAGATACGGAACAAATTCTGCTCGCGAAAATAATATCGAATAAATTTCAACTACCCAACCCTGAAACGCCGGATGCTTAAATGTCGAAATCACCCAATTCTGACCAATCACCATCATCTCCATCGTGTCAATCTGATAATTCGGTACGAAATATACAGGCGCAAATGTCCAAAAAATCGCGTGAATAGAAATAGCTAAAACAAAAAGCAAAACTCGGTCTAGCCAACTCTCGCCATAAATAAAATTAAAATAATTGCGTAACATAATAAAAGAAGAAAATTCGGAATCGTTTTAAACACTCAGATTATCACAAATTTGACTTCGGAAAAAGTTATAAATCTACTGTCGCCCACAAGAATCATTGATCGCCCATGATCAATTGATCTCGCTTATCTACAAATAATAGTAAAAATTCTACCTTACAAGGATCTCCCTAAATTCGTCAAGCGAATCGCAATCAAGCGATCTCTGAAATAACGAATCAAGCGCAATCAAATCCGAATAGGAATTAACGCTGTCCTGTATATCACGCGGAACACGACAATTAAATCGCTTGGAAAGACAAGAGAAAATGTTTTTCTTTATTGCTATTACACCACCTTCTTCACGTCCTTCATTACGTCCTTCTAACCGTCCTTCTAACCGTCCTTCTAACCGTCCTTTTTTTAGAATCGTGGCTAAAAATGATTCTGACATGGTATTAGTCTTTCCAAAATATTTTACCTTACACGGTACTCCCTAAATTCGTCAAGCGAATCGCAATCAAGCGATCTCTGAAATAACGAATCAAGCGCAATCAAATCCGAATAGGAATTAACGCTGTCCTGTATATCACGCGG
>JAITAZ010000179.1 GCA_031283825.1 Planctomycetaceae bacterium
AACCAACCTCATTTTCAACCTAATTTTCTTAACTATTGTTTAAAAAACCTCAGTAGCCAAAGACACCCCACACGCCAACCTCATTACCTCATTAAAAACGTAAACGAATAATGAGGTAATGAGGTTGGTTTTGGTGGGATTCATTGCTACTGAGGTTTTAAACAATAGTAAGAAAAATTAGGTTGAAAATGAGGTTTGCGGAAACTGTTAAAATACGTTTCGAAAAATTCTACTGATATATTACGATAAATTTTTTAAGAGACATTGGGGACATTCTTGTTTGAAATCTGGGGGAGAATAAAACTGAAAAATTTTTTCTCTTTTAAACAGCTGTTGTCTTCTGTTGAGTCGTTAATCATGGTTTTTAAATTAGTGAGTCCCCAGTGTTCCCTAAAAAAAGAACTATTTTTTACCGTTCAAAGTATTGTACATTAAAAAAATACTGCAACTGAATAGTTACAAAAATTCCCTATTGGTTATTCGTAACCGTTCACGGTTTTTTCAATTCGGATTTGAATTACTAAACCCAATGTAGAGACGCAATGCTTTGCGTCTCTGTCGGTGAGCTTTTGATCGAACAATAGAGACGCAAGGCATTGCGTCTCTGTCGGTGAGCTTTTGATCGAACAATGAGACGCAAGGCATTGCGTCTCTACATTTGTTAATTTGTAACTATTCACGTTTTAATTTTTCGATAAAAAAATAAAAAATTCTGTGAACGGTTACGGTTATTCTACATTGCGCTTCTTAAATTTCTGGCGGCGGGTTTGGCGATTGACATTTCTTGAATTAAACGATACCAATTCGTCGCGCTGCCGGGAGTTATTCTGCCTAACGGCTTGCTCGTGTCGCACCCCGTTACCGAAGGAATATTCGACGGAATATTGTCAACCGACATTACCGTCAACAACGCCGTACATACCGCGTCAAAAGTCTCCGGCAATATTCCTAAATCTGTTACTTGAATCAACCTGTTCTGCTTGAGATGATTCGATATTAAATTCATCAACATCCCATGCATCCTACACGCTCCCGTAACCAATATCTCTACATCGACTCCGCGTAAAAATTCTACCTCGCCCGATAACGCCCCGCGAACGCCCGAAACAATACTCTCCGCAATAAAACAACTCGCCGTACACAAAATATCTTGATACGAATACTCCGAACCATTCAATCTAAATGCAGTTTTCAAATACGAATCCGCCGACAATCCTAACGGACTCCACCTCCCGCCGCCAACGCCAATACTACGAAACTCACTCAACAACGACGATATCTGACAACCTTGAACCGTCAACCTGCCGCCGGCATCAATCGATGTTTTGCCCTGCGTCAACTTGTACGTCAACGCATCCAAAAGCGAACCGCACGGCACAATATCACGCACTAGTATTTTTTGAAACGAAAATACATTTTCAGAACGCGGAAATATCGTCAATCGCGCCGTCCGACCAAGATCAAGAAGTATCCTCGCCGACGAATCTGACTTGAGAAAAACCCAACTCGGTAACGTCAACACCGGTCCGCCGTAACCGCCCGCCGATACGTCCTGCGAAGAAAAAGAATCAACAATATTCAATCCCGTCTGCTCCGCCAAAAACGACGCGTCGCATAAACTCCTGTAAAATAAACCGTCAGACGCATTAAATCTTATTCCCGAATCATTCACGCCAATCGCTAACACGTCGTTTTTCGTTAAATGCGATTCGCTCAAAAGCTCGTCAATCGCTTCTTCCTCAACGCTCGCAAGCTCGCGTAAAACATGCTGATACAGAAAACAAAATTCCGCGAAATCTACGCTCTCACAAGTCTCGACTCCGCCGGCACGATTGACGACGCGATCCGAAATTCGATTGACAAAATATTCCTGTAACGAATTATAACTCGCCGTAATTTCAGTCGGAATATCATAAGAAATCGACTTGCGAATCTCAAGCGGCGCACCGCTGCCTCGACCATGAATACCAATCATCGCCGTCTCTATCCTACGACAACCTGACGAAACGCTAACTCCGCCAAACCAACGAGGAATTGGTTCGCTCTTTTTTAACGATCCCGAAAATGAAAAAAGTTGCATTGTAATTATTTTTTCTTAATTAATATCTGAATCACTAATGAGAATTTCTAATAACTCAAATTTGTAAAAATTGCGCCCCGACGAAACGCAGATCACCGTTAAATTTCTCTCTGCGATTAAAAAAATCGAAATGTCATTTAGACGCTAATCGGAATATTAACAATTTTTTAAAAACGTGTAAATCCTAATTTTTTTTCGCTGGATTACCCAATCAATAGATTTTTACATCGACAAAAGTGTATCATTTTGATACATAGAAAAGATCAAATCCCGCCAATGTGCAAAATGAAACACTAAAAATTTATCGACAATTTCAAAAAAACAATGTAAGCGATTATAGTCAAATATTATAAATTTTAATTTTGCCGTGTGTCATTTTGGCACAATATATGCTCAATAATGCCCTGCTAAAACACTTTTACTCAATAAACGATAACTGTGGCAAGAAAAAAATTTTTATAAATTTCCTAAATCGGATTTAAGTCAACGTTTGCTGACTTTTACTGTCAAAATTGTTTTTATTACAGTAATCCTAATTCGAGTTTAACCCTTTAATTTTTGAGATTTATTATGAGCGCGAACAAAATAATTGATCCAATTGATATTTACATTGCCCAAGCAATGAATAAAAATCTGCTGACGCCGCAAGAAGAACTCAAGTCAACCAAAAAGATTGAAATCTTACGTAATAATTATCATCGTTCTCTAATCTGTCAAGATCGCGTTATATCTAAAGCGGTACGTCTTTTGACGCAAGTTATCAATAATAAATTCAGATTGGATCGCACTCTTTCTATAGCGGTTTCCGACGTTAAACAAAAAACATTTATGAGAAAATTTTTAGTTCTACACACCGAGACGCTTAAAAAAATAATTGAACGCAACCAAATAGATTTGCACAAATCATTGTCGAAAAAGACGTCTCGCGAGGAAAAACAAAAGCTCGCGCGAGTTATACGGAATCGTCGTCGTCATGCGTTTAAGTTGATTAGCGAGTTGAGATTTCGTATTGCTCATGTTTTGCCGACTTATAATTATCTTGTTAAAGCAGAATCGGAGATTTCGACATTGCAAGAACGGATTGACAATTTGAAATTCGCAATGAGAAATCCTCTTAATATTGACGCAAAACAAATAGAACAATTACGATTTGAGCGGCGTAAGTTAAGTCGGTTATTGCGTAAGGTCGGCGATACGCCTAAAGGGTTGAGAAAATATATTGCGAAAGTACGAAAGTCTCGGTTTGAATATGACGAGGTTAAACGTAATTTTTTAGTATCTAATTTGCGGCTTGTTGTATCGATAGCGAAAACGTATCGTCGTCGAGGGCTTAGTTTTCTTGATTTAATACAAGAAGGCAACGCCGGACTAGTTAAAGCTGTTGACAGATTTGAGTGTAAACGCGGATGTAAATTTTCAACTTATGCGACTTGGTGGATACGTCAATCTATTGTCAGGGCAATAGCGAATAACGCAAGAACAATCCGCGTTCCAATTCGAGTTCTTGAAACGATTTCGCGAGTTGGACGTATTGCAAACGGTTTAGCCGACAAGATGGGAACAATCCCTTCAGTTTATGAACTTGCTTCGGCGTGCAAGATGAAAGGAACGGATTTGGCGGCGTTGATGAACGTGAATCAAAGACCAATTTCGTTGAATTTACCTGTTGGCGCGTCAGACAATAAAAAATCGTTGTCGGACATAATAGAAGACACGAAACAATTAACGCCGGTAGAGAGTCTGTCTCGAGAATCGTTAAAGTCAAAGATTGACGAGGTGCTAGAAGATTTAACGACTCGCGAACGTGAAGTTATAAAACTTCGTTATGGATTAACCGACGGTTCAATTTATACGCTTGAAGAGGTCGGCAAAATGTTTTCTGTAACCCGCGAAAGAATTAGACAAATAGAAGCTACAGCTTTCAAAAAATTACAACACCCAGTCAGATCAAGAACGTTGTCTTATTTTCTAAATTAAGAGAATTTCTAATAATTCAAATGAATGATTATGAAAATAATTTTTATAATTGCTCATGATATATTCTTTCCTAATCTCGCGGATTACTCTTTATTAACCGGATGATTTAGCTTACGGTAAATTCATTCGCATTATAATCGGGATAATTGTTATAATTGTAACGATTATTAGATAATTCTGCTTATTTTATTTGTTTTACCTAATCGTTACACTTGACGAATATTCTCGAATTTGTAGAATAACATCATAGTAATTGACATCGCAACGGCGAATGTCAAATTATTTTCAAAATCACGTATTGTATTATTAACAATTTACCAATAATGTTAGATATAATTTCAAATTGACCATGTTAAGACAAGACCCAGTTAAAAAAAAACGAGGAAAGTTAAATATTGAACGCCGTTTTTTGCCGCTAGATATCCAACGACAAGAAACTCCCTCTGACAATATAACCACAACTCCTCAACCGGAATCCGTAATCGAAACGTCTAATAATAACGCCGCAACCGTTACGTCTAATACATCCCAACCTATCGCCATGAGTCATAATGCTCCCGCAGCACCTACGCCGGTTGCAAAGTCAAATCCTACGCCGAGTTCTAACTCTAACTCTAGTTCTAGTTCTACACCAGTTTCAGCGTTTGTTTCTACGTCTGTTTCTGAATCGACTGCAAAAAATAAAATCACGCCAAAAATTGCTCCGAATAACGTTACAAAAATTCAATCAAATAATTCTCACAACGGAATCGCTACCGCAATGCCAGACTCGGATTGGCGAATCGGACAATACCATTTGCCGGAAATTTTAATGTCGTTGGCAAAAAATAGAATCGACAATAACATAGATAACAACGTTGATAATGATGTTGATAATGATAATGTCAATGATTCAAACGCCGACGTATTCGCGATGCTAAACGATAGCTTGAAAAAAGCAAAAGAATTTGACGACAAATTGTTTATATCTATTTTTGAGTCTGCGATTCGTGCGTCGTGCCAGAATGACAACAACGGATTAGCAAAAGAAACATTGATTCAATTGCAACAAATCGACGGATTCAACGAGCATTACAAAACGATGAATAATATCAATGAAAAATTGCTGCAAGCTATCGACGGAAAATTGACGCGAGAATCAAAAATAACGACAAAATTTCCTTTGCTTACATTTCCGCAATCATACAACGATTCAACATGCAACAGCGGCGTTGTAAAAAGAAACGTCGGCGGCGACTTTTTCGTTACGTTTAATAACAACGGTGTCGCAATAAATCCGACGCGAGATTTTTGGGAAGGTTTATACCAACTCGGCGGAGTTATAGACGACGTCAAATGCGTCATAATTACAACGCGCGAAAAAATTGATCGCGGATTCGTCGAACAATTACGATTTTTTCGCAATCGTCAAGCGATTATAAATCAAGACCGCAACTCCGTAATTTCAACAAATTTGTATCCGATACAGCTTTTTGTTCCCAATGAATTGTCGGCAGAGTTGTCAAATATCTCCAATACGATAATAACGGAAATTGAATCTATATCGGCAGACGGCGAAGAGGTTGCGATTTCGGACGACATTAAATTTTCTTTTCAAGCGGATCAATTATCGTTACGATTATTGACGGTTGATGGGAGTTGTCAGATTCGGTTTATTGGTCAATCGGGTTTGTTGCGGGAGTCTTTGGCGGGCGATGTTTTAGTGTTTCCGATTGATAACGCTGACAGATTTTTTTCGGCGGTTGGTTTTGCGAAAATTGCAGACGCCGGCTTGACGATATTTGACATTCCGCATCATGTAATTGGTTTGACTCAGTTGATTGAATCTGTACGAAAATATTCGGTCATTGCTACGGTTGCGGGATTGAATTTAGTTTGCGATGTTGGAGGAGGACGTTTTTTAGACGTCGTAAAAGGTTTCGATTCAGACGACAACGCATGGAGTTCTTATTCGGAAATAGATAATTGCGACGACTATTTATACTATTTCGCAAAAAAAGCAAAAGAAAGATTCACAATAGATAATGCTGACATTATTGAAACGTTCCTCACAAATCGCCGAAGAAGACATGGATTATATTTTGAGTAAATTCTTAAAAGCGGGCTTATTGATGAAAGCTCTTGAACAGTTGAATTCGTTGAGCAAGTTGTAAATTTTTTTGTAACTGTTCGCGTAAAGAAAGAAATGCGGGCGAGAGGATTTGAACCTCCACGCCTTGCGGCATTGGATCCTAAGTCCAACGTGTCTGCCGTTCCACCACGCCCGCAAAGTTTATTCAGCAACAAATATATTATTTATCGCGGTAATTCAACTACTACGTCGATAATATAAATTTGTTTAAGAATTATACTGTTAATTCTAAAACCGTCAAGTTTGATTTTAGATTGGTTGTAATATTTCAGAGAAAAATCTGGCTTTATCTCTTGTGTTTCAAATCCCAGATTTTAAGCCGGATTATTCTTTTCGTCCTCTCTGTCCCCTTAAAAAAAACAGCGACTAAATCAGGAATCTCTAAAAGCTCAAATTTTATTGATAATTTTGCCAAAAATAAATTTTGTAATATATCAGCGGAATTTTTGAAACAATATTTCCTCGAATTATACTTTCCGAATTTTCTACGATTTTTCTGCGTTTTCTGCGTTAAAATTTTTTATCAAATTTAAACGCAGAAATGAGTCGTTATAAATATTCCGCTGAAATATTACTTAATTTTTAATCTATCATTATTTTCTATCGAAAAAAACCGACCATTCGTTACCGCTCAAAGTATAAAAATTCAACTGATATATTTTGCTAAAAACTAAAAAGAAGAACGTATTGCAAG
>JAITAZ010000204.1 GCA_031283825.1 Planctomycetaceae bacterium
TTTTTAATCTAATTTAAAAGTTTTTTTCCAATTTTCTTTATCGTTGAAATTTGGTTGTTCTTTTTTGTTGAACATGAAATTTTCGATTACCAGATAATCCATTTCTGTCCGCATGAAACATCTGTAAGCGTCGTCTGGAGTGCAAACTATTGGTTCTCCGCGCACGTTAAAACTTGTGTTGACTATCACCGAACAATCATAACGATTTTTAAACGCACGAATTAATCTCGCATATTCGCAATTAGTCGATTCACTGACACTTTGAATTCGAGCAGAATAATCTACATGCGTTATCGCCGGCAACTTCGAACGCTGAAAATAAAGACGCTCATAAAGAGGCAACTCGTCATACTTATCCGGCAGCGGATTTAATAACGTCTCAACCACCGGCGCAACTAACAACATGTACGGCGACTCAATATCTATATCAAAATAATTTCTAATATCCGACTCCAATACCGACGGCGCAAAAGGTCGAAATCCTTCGCGATATTTGATCTTCAAATTAAGCCGCTTTTGCATCTCTGGATTGCGGGAATCGCCCAAAATACTGCGATTTCCTAACGCACGAGGTCCAAATTCCATCCGCCCTTGAAACCATCCGACAACATTACCGTCCGCAATTAAATCAGCCGTCTTACCGCATAATTCATCTCGATCATTAAACGTACGATAAATAGACTTGTAACGTTTAGCCATTTTCGTTATGGCGTCCGCGTTGAATTTTGGTCCTAAATACGCGCCTTGCATTTGGTCATTATTCGTAACGATATTTCGTTGTTTACCATTGACAATATGATAAACCGCAAGCGCAGCGCCAAGCGAACCTCCCGCATCTCCTGCCGCCGGTTGAATCCAGAGCTTGTCAAGTATTTTCTGTTTTAAAAGAAAACCATTCGCTGAACAATTCAACGCAACTCCGCCAGCCATTACAAGATTTCGGCAACCCGTCAACTCTATCGCCGTTTTGACCAAACGCAAAACAACTTCTTCGGTAACCTCTTGAATCGCAAGCGCCAAGTCCATGTATTCTTGAGAAATTTCAGTTTCAGGTTTTCGCGGCGGAATACCAAACAACTGCTCCCAACGATTTTGATTGTACATCCGCAAACCGGTTGCATATTCAAAATATTTCATGTTCATTAACATTGAGCCGTCGTTGCGGAGGTCGATTAAATTTTCAAAAATTAATTCTTTCCAACGTTTTACTCGACCGCCGTTTTTTTGACCATAAGGAGCAAGTCCCATCAACTTGTACTCTCCGCTATTAACTCTGAATCCGCAATACGCCGTAAACGCCGCATACAATAACCCAAGCGAATGAGGAAAATGTAACTCGCGCAAAACAGTTATTTCATGCGATTGTCCCAAAGCAATCGATGTTGTCGCCCATTCGCCGACGCCGTCAATTGTCAAAATTGCAGCTTCGTCGAAAGGAGAAGGATAAAACGCAGACGCGGCATGAGAAAGATGATGCTCAGGAAAATAAAGCGGCGGAATTTTCGTACCAAAAATCCGAAGCGATTTTGTTATTTCATGCCGTAAAAATAATTTCTCTTTAATCCAAACAGGAATAGCCGACCAAAAACTGATAAGTCCTTTGGGAATCAACGCATGATAAGTTTCAAGCAAACGCTCAAATTTAAGATACGGCTTATCATAAAATGCAATTTGATCGACTTGATCCAGACTAATACCGGCTTCGTCCAAAACGTATTCGACAGCTTTTGACGGAAAACTACTATCCTGTTTTATGCGAGTGAAACGTTCCTCTTGCGCCGCCGCAACGATATAACCATCGTCCAGCAACGCCGCCGCGCTGTCATGATAATACGCCGAAATGCCAAGAATATAAGTCATCAAAATTTTTCCTTTATGATTCGCGTTAATGTCGAACTAATTATTGTTACAAAAAATCAAAACAACGTGTAAACAAACGGAGCTAACGCCGATCCCGATCCAAAAACGATCAAAAGACCGAGTAGCAACAAAACAAGAATAATCGGCGCTAACCAATATTTTTTTCTTGTCATAAAAAATCCCCACAAGTCTTTTAGAAAAGACATTTTCTTTCTCCTTTAATTAGAGGTTGAAATTTGAAAACCAAACTTTTTGTCGTAGTAACATTTGCGATTGAATCTAAAAATTCAAACGTTAGTAGTTTAAAACGGATTAACAAGATCGTCTGCGGAATATTTATGATTTCGGACGACAAAAACTGAATCGTCGATATTATTCTTTGACCGATTTTGTTTCCATTTTTTCAATTGCAATGTATCTTGACCGAGTAATATTCTGACAAACCCGACAGGAACGACTAACGCCGCAAACACGATTGTCAATACAATTCTTGATACAATAAATCCCAAAATTTCCGCTAGTCCGAACCAGACTACAGCCGCCGGTTTGAATATAGTCGGACAAGTCATGTTGACAAGTAAAATTATCAAACTTGCGATAACAAAGACATATTTAGCCGTCAACAAAAATATTATCAGACAAAGCAAAGTTAATGCTTGACCTGTATCCGTTATTTTTTTCTGATCGATTGATTTCATTTTTAATT
>JAITAZ010000358.1 GCA_031283825.1 Planctomycetaceae bacterium
CTTTTACCACACAAAGGCGTCATTTCCATTTTCCGCGATTATCCGTTCTATCCGATATTATCCGCGTTTAAAATTCCCCCAACTATCCGGTGTTTAAAACCGTGAGCGGTTAAAGTTATTGTGGTGGTATATAGTCTAAATATTATATTTTTATCTTAAAGAGAAAAAAATCTGAATTATTGTCGGTAAAAATTTTTTTTGGGATTACTGAAAACTGGAAAATTCTTTTTATTATTTTTGTTTCGTTATTATGAATTTTTGTCTTATTAAAATTTTTGAAAAAAGTAAAAAACTGGCGTCATGTTAATTTTTATAATTCATAATAGAGCAATTCCGCGTAGGCGTGTATTTTTTGAGAGGATACTTTGTCTATTGTCAGGAATTTTGTAGTTTGGTTGAATGAACGTCCGGTCCCTCCCTTTTAGGTAGTTCATTCGCTTTTATGGAAATATGAGTTTGTAAGAAAGGATTATTCAAATGACCGGACTCTATGTAGCATCTAATTCGACTTCGTTGTCGGCGCAGTTTAACCTTGTCAAGAGTATGAATGGCTTGACAAAGACATTAGAACGACTCAGCACCGGATTAAAGATTAATTCCGGTAAGGACGATCCCGCCGGATTGATTGCGAGCGAGACGTTAAAATCCGAAATCACGGCGACTTCAAAGGCTATTACCAATACGCAACGAGCAGTCAGTTTAATTTCGACTGCGGACAGCGCACTCGGGCAAGTTGGAACATTGCTAAACGATATAAAAGGTTTAGTAGTCGAAGCCGCAAGCTCTGGCACAATGAGCGCCGACATGATCGCCGCTAACCAACTTCAAATTAACGCGACTATCGACGCTATCGATAGAATCGCAAAACAAACTACCTACAACGGACAAAAAATTCTCGACGGTTCGATGGACTTCCGTACTACGAGTACCGCCGTTACCTCTGACCCGAATAATATCGGCATTTCTGACTTGCAAGTTACAAATGCGAATTTCGGTACAGGTCAAAAAATCGACGTAAACGTTAATGTTCAGCAGGAGGCGAGGAAGGCACAACTGTTGTATTACGGGTCGGCAACTGGGTCGAAAACCGCGTTTACCGTTACGGGAAGTACAGGGACGCAAGCGTTTTCTTTCGGCGCGAATGTTTCTATTTACGACGTCGCGAGCGAGGTAAACAACTACTCCGATTCTACCGGTGTAAACGCGAGAGTCGAAGGGGCAGCATCACGCGGAACTATTACGCTTTCTAGCGTCGGCGCGAATAATGACATCGTTATTACCGCAAACGAGCTAGGTTTTGCAAATGGTGATTACACGTTTGAAATCGTCGAGGGTGAAGTAAACGACGCTCAAATCGTTTCGGAGCCTAATTCGGACAGACCGGGTTTAGTGAGAATTACTGTACAGAAATCATACAACAGAGAGTACACGAATTTCATCGACATGTTCAATATTAACATTGACGTCGATGGTCCGAATGCGAACACGTCGGTTTCGATTAGGCAAGGGACGCAGAACAGCGCAGTATTAAATCACGACGCAAAAAATGCTACGGGCGTAACAAAAGACGGAATTAAAACCGTTCAACTGACAAGTGCCGGAGATGGAGGTCATATTTCGAGTGCAAACGGCTGGACTTTCGTTATGGTTGACGCCACCGACGAAAGAGTTGGAAATTTCGACGATACCGGAAAATACGCATACGTTGAAGTCGGCGCGACTTCAGCGGACACGAAATTAAATCTTGAAAAAGCCGTTCAACGTTTAACCGGAAGCGATGTTGATCCGACATCTCCGTCTCCGACTGCTGGTCAACCTACAGTAACAATTGGCGGCGGCGGCGGACTTGTTGTTGGAGATAGTTTCACACTAGACGGCGGGGCAGACGCGGGAGAATTGACAGTTACATACAAAGAAGGCGCGACGGCGGCGGATATCTTGAAATTGATCAACGCGAATACCGGCGTAACGGCGACATTGTTGCCCGGCGTGAGCGGTTCGCAATTGATAAAGAACTTGCCGAAAGTCCCCACAAGACTGGAGGGATCGAATGCAACTTTGAGTATGTTAGCGTCGAATGTTACGGCGGCGGAAGTCGTTGAGTTGTTTAATTCAAAATTGGGATACATGTTTACCGCCGCAGTTAAAACAGGCGACACGGGAACAGGTTTCGTTACCTTCTCCGACGCATCAGTCGCTTACGGAGATTTAAACTTGGACAACGTCGTAAGATTCGCAGGAATGGATAACGGACCAATCGTAAGATTGACAACAACCAATCAAAACGGAAACCCCGTACTAAATCAACAACTAGGATTCATCTTGAGAAACCCAACGTCGGCAGAACTCGAAAAAGGAATTCACACAAAAATTCTAGAAATTAAACTTGCCACCGATTCAAATGGAAATTCAATCACCACCGCGCAAGACATCGTAAATCTGTTGAATTCCGCTACCGCCGCGCAAACCGGAGGTATAAGCGCATCAGTAATTCTGCCGCCCGGAGTCGATCCAAACAACAGAGTATGGACTACAGATTCTTGCGGAAACGTTACTATCCTTGAAGATTGCGAAAGCAATTTCGGAAAAGGAATCGTACAACCAACAGGAATACCAGGCACTTGCGAAATGCAAGAAAA
>JAITAZ010000367.1 GCA_031283825.1 Planctomycetaceae bacterium
TTTTATTATTAAGAAGATGCAAATACTGCGATAGGTTGCCGCAGATTTACAGTTAGGTAATCTAATTGATTTGAGTTTTTGTTTGAAAGGATTGTGAAAGAGTTTTTTTATGTTGTTAGAACGTTCGCTAGAACAGGAGATTGAGTATCTCAGAGCGGAGTTAGATTCGGTTTCTCGAAAGGCTGCACGGAGCGAAGTGATTGCGCAAAATTTACGCGATACTCAACATCGGTTGGATTTACATATCAACAAATTCGCCCGAATGCACGAGTACGCGCAACGTGTTTTTTCAACAAACGATCATCAAACGTTAAATGCAATAATCGTAGAAGGAATCGTTGATATTTTCCAGCTTGAGATAGGCGGATTGTTTGAGGTGAATCTTGCCGATCAGCAATTAATTCTGTTGAGCGGATTGAATTTTGAAACAGATCAAACTGTTTTTTCTATTTCGTCGGAGGAGTTGAAAAAGAATGGAATCGGCGGTAATTTCTTATCGCAGAATCAGGCTAGATGCGAATCTCCGATTGTTAGTAAGATATGGTTGGACATGGGTTTATCGAGTGTTATATTCATGCCGGTTTTTAACAATCGCCAACAAGGAAACGGAATAATTCTAGGCGGAATTTCTGAAACGAATAAAGAGATTTATGATTTTTTTCAGCAAGAGTTGACCTCTCCGTTTATGGTGTATTGTCAGCAGATGGGCGGGATAATGGGTCTTTTCGACGCGATAGATCGGGCGAATCAAGCGGGGCGGGCGAAGAGTCGGTTTTTTGCTAATTTGAGTCACGAGATACGAACTCCGATGAATGCGATTATCGGGATGACGCAAATCGCGGAACGAACTAACGATCCTGAAGAGATTAGTCGTTGTATAAATCAGATCAAAATATCGTCGAAACATTTGCTCGGACTAATTAACGACGTGCTTGACATTTCAAAAATCGAGGACGGAAAATTCAAACTGACTTATAATTCTTTTGATTTATATCAAGCGATAGAATCGATTTATATTAGTGTGCGTCAACTTGCGGAGAACAAATCGCAGACATTGTTGGTGGATTTTCACAATCTTGGCAACATGCGGTTATTGGGCGACGACATGCGGTTATCTCAGGTTTTGATAAACTTGATAGGCAATGCGATTAAGTTTACGCCGGACGGCGGACAGATTCAGTTAGACGTATCGGAATTTTCGCATGATTATGATTCGATTACGCTTCAATTTTCTGTTACGGATAATGGGATTGGAATTTCGCCGGAGTTTTTGGAGCGAATGTTCACGCCGTTTGAGCAAGCAGACAATACGATTGCGCGTAATTATGGCGGTACGGGTTTAGGACTTACGATTAGTCAACATATAGTTGGATTGATGGGAGGTTCGATTAAGGCGGAGAGTGTTTTGGGGCGAGGTTCTCGTTTTATGTTTTCGGTGCGTTTTGAGAAGGAAGACGAATTATTGCGAAAGGAAGAGAGTCAGCAGAAGTCGAGTGAGTTATCGGATTTTAGCGGTTATAGAATTTTGGTTGCAGACGACGTAAAGGTGAATCGATTGATTATAAGTTCGTTGCTTAATGAGACGAAAATTATTGTTGAGGAGGCGGAGAACGGCAACGAGGCGGTAGAGAAAATAAAGAGTTCTCCGGCGGGATATTATTTGTTGGTATTGATGGATATGCAGATGCCGGTGATGGACGGATGTACGGCGACAAGAGTTATTCGCGCATCGCAACATCCCGACTCGCAAACGTTACCGATTATTGCAATGACCGCAAATGTTTTCAAAGAAGACGTTCAAGAAGTACTAGACGCAGGAATGAACGGACATATCGGTAAACCCGTAGATATACAAATCGTATTAGATACGATTCGAAAAATAATTAAAAAAAAGGTAACAATTCAGTCATAATTTTTAAGTGACAAAAGGGACTCAAAGGATGTCGTTGTTTGAAATCGGGTAACCGTTCACGGTTTTTTAAAAACCATTTATTTTTTGGGGGGGACATTGGGGACAAAGGGGACTTAGGGGACATTGGGGACGCACTAATTTACAAACTATGATTAATGACTCAACAGAAGACAATAGATTTAAAAAATTTTTCAGTTTTATTCCCGCGAGCAATTAACCCCAGATTTATAAAATTCTTTTTATTCTTTTTAGGACGCGGGATTTGCCTAGTATTTCTAGAGTTTCAAACATTCCTAGTCCTGAGCTTTTGCCGGTAACAGATATTCTCAAAGCATGAATAATGTCTCCTATTTTGATTGACTTCGCATCTATAAATTTCTGCATCAGAATTTCTAACAATTGATGATCAAATTGCTCTTGTTGACTCAATAGGTCATAAAATTCTTTTAAAAGATTTATCGATTCCGGTTGATCGGCAATCCTTTTATTGTATGCAGATTCTTCATACTCAAACGAATTATCATCGGCGAAAAAGTCGGAGAATAGTAAAATGTCGCCGGCGACTTTTATTCTATCTCCGGCGGTCTCTATAATTTTTTCTAGAATATCGCTAAATTCACAAGGGAAAATTTTTGCAGCTTCCAAAAACGGCTTGCATAATTTAATTTTTTCGTCCGTTGATAACTTGAGAAAATGTTTCTCCTCAAATGCAAATAATTTTTGCGGGTCAAATGACGCAGCACCTTTAGTTACTCCTTCAAGAGAAAAATTTTCTATCAAATCTTTCATCGAGAAAAATTCAGTTTTATCGTCCAACGCCCAACCAACCAACGCAATATAATTGACAATCGCTTCAGGCAAATATCCGACTTTTTCATAAAAGTCAACAATAACAGGATTGAAATTGTCATCCGTTACGCTTAACCCAATACGATTGGCAATAGATTTTCCATGTTCGACTAATTTTGCAAAATCTTTATTTTTGAGATACTTATCTAATTTACGCTTACTCAATTTTGTCTTGCTTCCGGGTTCGGCAACAAAAGGTAAATGAGCATAAGAAGGCAAATTATAACCAAGCGATTGAATAATAAAAATCTGTCGCGGCGTATTCGATAGATGCTCCTCAGCACGAATAACATGAGAGATTTTGAAATCTTCGTCATCAACGACATTGGCAAGATGATAAATAAACGAACCATCAGCTCGCTGTATAACATGATCTTGTTCGTCCGCCCAGTTGAATGTAACATTGCCGCGAATTAAATCATTGATAATTAGCTCTCCAGTTCGAGGCATCTTGAGACGAATCACACATTGACGACCTTCGCTCTCAAATCGTTTTATATCCGATTCAGATTCAGCCATCCATTTTCTGCTGTAGGTGAAAGTTTTTTTTTCGTTGATAGCGGCGTCTCTTTCGGCTTGAATTTCTTCTGTTCGAGCATAATCGCGATAAGCGAATTTAAGTTCTAATAATTTATTAACCGCCGCTTGATATTTATCAGAACGTTGCGACTGATAATAAGGCGCATAAATTCCGCCGATTTCAGGACCTTCATCCCAATCAATACCGAGCCAACGTAAACCATGCAAAATTGGCGAGATCGCTTCATCGACATTACGTTGTTGATCGGTATCGTCGATACGAAGTATAAATTGCCCGCCATGCTTACGAGCAAAAAGCCAACAAAAAAGAGCGGTGCGAACTCCGCCGATATGTAAATATCCCGTAGGACTAGGAGCAAATCGAGTGCGAACTGTCATCATAATTATATTAGTTGGTTATTGAGTGAATTTGTTACTGCCAACGCATAAAAATAAATCCTCATTAAACGCCGACAAGATTTTTTGTACGATAATTGATTATTAAGAAATTTCTAAAAACATAATATATCAGAAGAATATTTATTTTGTCAATTGAGTCGCTCAATCATTGATGGGAACTTCTAAAAACCTCATGTAAAATTATTTTATTAGGAACGCGGTCGTCTCGACCGCATATTTAGGCGTTTGTCATGCAGGCGGGACGCCAGCGTTCCTAATAAAATTAGTTTTTATAAGTTCCCTGATTTGAAATCATCATGTCCCCTTAAAATAATATGGTTTTTGTTGAGGTTTAAAATAATTCTTGAGAGAGTATAAAAGCCAATGGTATTTTTTTAAGGAGACAAATGGGACGAAATGGACGGACTGACTTGAAATCTAGGATTCTAGGCTCTCACGATAGAAAACAAATTTTCGACCGAGTATTACCATTGCATGAACGAATTGTTTTTTATGGTTTTCTGTCGTTTGGGCAATTGCAAACTAAAAGTCCGCACCCCGGGCAGCCTGAACCGTATTTTTCTTTGACCGCCTCCGTTAAATCAATTCCCTTGACATTGGCAATTGTCGTCAACCATGCAATCACATCGGCAAACTCGCCCCGTAACTCTGCATC
>JAITAZ010000415.1 GCA_031283825.1 Planctomycetaceae bacterium
AAATATTTTGTAACCGTTCACGGATTTTTAAATTCGGATTTGAATTACTAAACCCAATGTAGAGACGCAATGCTTTGCGTCTCTATCGATGATCTTTTGATCGAACAATAGAGACGCAAGGCATTGCGTCTCTACATTTGTTAATTTGTAACTATTCACGTTTTAATTTGTCGATAAAAAAATAAAAAGTTTAGTGAACGGTTACAAAAATAATATGGTTTTTTAAAAAACCGTAAACGGTTACAAATATTTTTTTGCGATGAATTATTGTAACGAAAATTATCATTTAATATCATAATTTATCTCTATGGAATCATTACAGTTGATGCAATGGCGTCGTCAGGAGACGATTAGTGATCGTTTGCGTAAGTGGATGGAGTCGGCTCCGAAGTGGGAGGCGGCGGATAATTGTAGCGGTCTTGTCAAGCGTTTTCTTCAGCGGACGAAATCTCTTGAGCGTCGTTTGGGCGCGCCTCTTATTGTTGCGATTCTTGGCGGCACTGGGACGGGCAAGAGTTCGTTGATAAATGCGATTCTAGGCGAGCGGGTTGTTCGCGAAGGCAACGAGCGTCCGACGACGGTCGAGCCGATTCTGATTATTCATAGTTCTATTGATCCGTCTAGTTTGGGCGTGGATATTACGTCGAGTGAAATTGGGTTGAATAAACGTAACGATAATTGTGGAGTTTTCGATTTATCTGGAATTAAGATCGAGCGGCGTGATAATCCGATTTTGGAGACGATGGCGATAATCGATTGTCCTGATCCTGATACGACAGAAAATGCGGAATTGCGCGAGAGTAATCTTGCGAGGTTACGTTCTGTTCTGCCGATTTGCGATTTATTAATTGTTACGGCGACGCAGCAGAAGTATCGTAGTCGCCGTGTGTTGGACGAGCTTTCGGCGGCGGCGTCTGGCGCGCGGTTGATATTTGTTCAAACTCGCGCGGACGTTGACAGAGACATACGCGATGATTGGCGTAATCTTCTTGAAAATGATTATGACGCCGGACAGATATTTTTTATTGATTCGTTATCGGCGTTTCGATTGCAGCAGGAGAAGGGACATTTGCCGAAAGAATTTGAGGAGTTTCGTCAACTTCTTACGATTGGCTTGAATGACGAATCGGCGTTACGGATTAGGCGAGCGAATTATTATAGTCTTGCGGAGGCGGTGGTTTCGGAGTGTTGCGAGGAGATAACGGAGCAGTGGGATGCGGTGAGCAAGTTGCGGGATCGTATTTCGGAGGAGCGTCGTCGGTTGGGCGAGCGGATGGCGGAGCGTATGCGGGACGAGTTGATACGGGACAGGCGATTATGGGAATCGCGATTAGTTGGTCGGGTTGCTTCGCAGTGGGGTTATAGTCCTTTTTCGGTAGCGTTACGAATTTATCAGGGGTTGGGTTGGTTTTTTTCGGGTGCGTTGCTTTTTCGGGCGAGGTCTCCGGTTCAGCTTGCGATATGGGGAACGTATGCGGGAATAAGGTCGATTAAGAGTTGGTCGAAGAAGCGTAAGTCGAAGAAGGCGGCGGGCAATGCGGCGGGGAATGTTGTTTGGAATCAATGGGACGAGCATCGGTTGCGGGAGGCAGCGTTGATTTTGACGGGATTCGCAAATGACGCAAGAGCGCCGATTGAGCATTGCGATCCGAATTATGTTATGAATGAGGCGAGGGAGGCGGGTAATGCGTATGTTGTTGATATTTCGCAGGAGTTGGAGGGAATTTGCGATAGACTAGCGAGAAAGAACAACAAATGGAGTCGTCGTTTATTTTATGAGATTTTATTAGTTGGGATGGCGTTTTTTATTTTGATTCGACCGGCAAAAAATTTCTTTTATGACACGCTTGTTGAGCCTCAGATTAAATTATTGGGAACTGATTTTTATTTAGTTTCGTGTTTTTGGATGATTATTTGGTGTTCGATTTTGTTGGGATTATTTATGTTTTGTATAAGATCGGGACTTGAGAAAGAGATAAGGGAGGCGTCGAATAGTTGGCAGCGTTTAGGCGCGTTGGAGTTATTCTTTGCGACGATTGAGGACGAGACTAACAAAATCATAAATTATCGAAACGAGCTTGACATAATACGTCAAAGAATTGCAACAATAAATCAACAAGCCGAAAAACTTGACAAACGAATCGGCAGAAAAAAACATTCCTGAAAAATTTTTTCCGTCTGTTCAATTAGAGCGATTAAGTTAAGCAATTGAGCGGTTATTAATTTCGTAATATTTCAAAAAGAAATTTTATAATATATCAGTGGAATATTTTTAACACGTATGAATATTTGACAACCAACCTCATTACCTCATTATTCGTTTACGTTTTTAATGAGGTAATGAGGTTTGTGTGGGGAGGCGGTAATTGATCAGGTCGCCTACCTGATCGGTGATCAACCTGATCTATTACCGCCTACTGACGGACAACTACTGCGTAACATGAGATAGTAATATATCGGCGTAAAATTTATGTTAGCCCCGCATGGGGCGAGATGTGCATAACCGGCGGTGTAGCGCAGCGTAACCGCCGGTAAAATGCCCCACAGACCGAAAGTCCCGCAGGGACGACATTATGAATTATTGTAACGATAAATCAATTTTATAATGTTGCCCCGCACGCGACTTGATTATCATGCGATTCTGTACTGTAGGTTGCGTTTCGTTCCACCTAAAGGTTATGCGTATATTGTCTCTGCGGGACTAATAAAAGTATTCCGCTGTAATATTAAAAAAACGCGCCGCTAACTAAATGCTAGATATTTTTTCAACAATTTCCTTACATTATTATTTTATTCTTTCGATGATATTTTCTGATCAATGGTTTTTGTATGGTCTTTTTTTGGCGGTATCCGGCGGCGCGGACAGTTCGGCGATGTTGCATGGAGCGGTGCGATATGCGCGTTTGCGGGGGTTGCCTGTTCCGGTTGTTGGTCATGTTAATCATGGGTTGCGGGGCGAGGAGTCTGATGGCGACGAGATATTTGTTTCTTCACTTGCGGACGAGTATGGATTGAAGTTTTTTTCTCATCGGATAACCGGCGAGGAGTGGAGTTTGGACGAGACGGGCAGCGTTGAGGCGGCGGCAAGGGAGATAAGATATAAATTTTTGTCGAGCGCGGCGGTCAAGTGCGGTTGTCGATATATTGCAACCGCTCATACGGCAGACGATCAAGTCGAAACGGTTTTGCACAGACTATTAAGAGGAACGGGAATTAGCGGATTATGCGGGATTACGTTTGAGCGTCAGTTTAATTATGCCGTATCTATTGTTCGTCCGTTGCTTGGTTTGCGGCGGGCGGATGTCATTCGATATTTAGAATCGATAAACAAAAATTATAGATTTGATTCAAGCAATGCGGGCGTAGATTTTACGCGAAATAAAATTCGCAATGAACTTTTGCCGACTTTGCGAAAGGATTTCAATTCAGGAGTTGACGACGCGATATTAAGGTTATCATCAATTGCCGACGGAGTGAATGATATTATTTCTGACTGGTATGAACTACAATCAAACGAGATTATAATTAGCGCAACGAAAAATAAAATAGTATTGAATAGGACGAAATTGATTCAATTGAAAGCGGGAATGATTTGTGAATTTTTCCGTCGTCTTTGGGGGCGGCAAGGTTGGTCGTTGCGATACATGGGTTATGAGAGATGGAATGAGTTAACGAAATTCGCGTTAGAGGGCGTTGGTTCGATGTCTTTAACCGGTTCAATTACGGCGGAGATTTTAAACAAAGATGATTCGCGTCGAGATAATAAATTTCAAGCAAATCGATTAAGCGAATCTAATCAACAAAGCGATTATCTGATTATTAAAAATAATTCTCAAGACGCATTATCAGCTTGCGAGAGTTGAAAAATTGCTTTACATTTATGAGTTGAAGCATTGAAGGGGGGCTTGCAGAGAGTTTCAGAATTGGTAGGATATTGCAATCAATTTTAAATTACGTGCGTCCGTGGCGCAACTGGATAGCGCATCGGTCTTCGGAACCGAGGGTTGGGGGTTCGAATCCCTTCGGGCGTATTTTTCTTAAGGTTTTGAATGATTGAGAAACAAAAATTCAACTTTAAATTTGCGGTATTTTTGAATTTTTGTAACAATTATTTTTTGGTAATTATATCAGCGAAAAATTTGTTTTATCTTTTGAGATTCTAATCCTAGATTTCAAGTCGGTTTATCCTCCAATCGTTCATTTTGTCCTCAAAGTCCTTATTGTCTCCTTAAAATAATGTGGTTTTTTGCGTTTAATTTTTGGTTTCGGCTTCCTTTTAGAGTTCGTTTAGGGGTTGTTTCAATATTGTTTCTTATTGTTGCGATAATATTGGCTTGCGTTGCTTTTAGCGATCCTGTTCATTATCCGGTCAATAGATATAGCGCAATAATTAGAATTGCTCCGATATTATTTTTACTCTGGCTTGCTTGGAGAGACTTGACGAGGATTCCGTTTTGGGTCTATATTGTTTCATTTCCGGTATTGATGATCTGCTTGATAAAACCGATGCTGTTTTTATACGTAATTCCAATAATTTTTGTAACAATATTCGGATTAACAAATCGGCAGAACAAAAAGAAATAACTCATGTTACTCAGTATTTGTCCGTCAGTAGGCGTTTATTGATCAGATAGGCGGTAATAGATCAGGTAGGCGACCGTAGGTTCGCAACCTTTCGCCGAAAGGTCGCGTTGCCGAAGGCAACGATAAAATGGAGTCGACAATAATTAAAATCATTTCAGATTTACCGTCGGCTAACGCCGACGCGACCTTTCGGCGAAAGGTCGCCTACCTACTCCGCGATTCTCCGTCCTATCCGTGATTAAAAAACCGTGAACGGTTACAATATTTTATTCTTCGATATCTGCTTTTTCATCTTTTTCTTTGTTGGTTGGGAATAATTCTATACCTCTTTCTTTTATTAGTCGGTTTATTTCATTTTTTAATTTTTCAGTGAACTCAGGATTTTCTTTTAGATATATTTTTGTTTTCTCTCGTCCTTGTGCGAGCTGTTGATCACCATATCGAAACCATGCGCCTGACTTTATTACAATTTTTTGATCTACGGCTAGATCTAGTACGTCGCCTTCGTAACTTATTCCTCCGGTGTGCATCATGTCGAATTCTGCCTCGCGGAACGGCGGCGCGACTTTGTTTTTCACCACCTTTGCCCTGACCCTTTGACCAATAATCGTCTCGCTCTCTTTTAATTGTCCTATTCTTCTGACGTCAATTCTACATGAACAATAAAATTTCAACGCTCGTCCTCCGGGCGTTGTTTCTGGCGAACCAAACATCACGCCGATTTTCTCTCTTATCTGATTTATAAAAATAACGCACGTCTTGCTCTTCGCAATAACTCCCGTCAACTTTCGCAACGATTGACTCATCAACCTTGCCTGCAAACCGACATGAGAATCGCCAATTGCGCCTTTCAACTCTTTCTCCGGCACCAACGCCGCAACCGAATCAACCACAATTACATCAACTGCATTCGACCTCACTAACATTTCCGTAATCTGCATTGCCTCCTCGCCGCTGCTTGGCTGAGAAACCAAAAGACTCTCCAAATCAACGCCTAACCGTTTTGCCCAACTTGGGTCTAACGCATGTTCAGCGTCAATAAACGCCGCTACTCCGCCGCCCTTTTGCGCATTCGAAACAATGTGAAGCGTCAAGGTTGTTTTGCCGCTCGATTCGGGTCCAAAAATCTCAATAATTCTGCCGCGAGGAACGCCAAAACCGCCCAAAGCAATATCAAGCGAAAGACTGCCCGTCGGAATACCAGATAAACTCGGAGTTCGATCAAGTCCAAGCGGCATTATTGCGCCTTCGCCAAACGTTTTTTCAATCTGAGCTAAAGCATTTTTAAGCTCAGGACTCTTGTTAAGAATAGAGTCAATTTTCTTGACTCGATCCGATTTACTTGAATCTACCGCTTTTTTAGAATCTTCTTTTTTGGTTTCATCTGCTTTTTTCGACATAATAAATCACCTAGTTAATCACCGGAAAGCTCAACGCGAACCGCCGGATTAAATTGTTAAATCAAATAAACTCATTCAATAAGCACAATAAGATTTCACTAGACATCTGAATTTAATAAAATCTGATAACATAGTAAAATCGTTTTAATATCTTAATAAAAATGCTAACTCTTGCAAGGGGACAACAAACTTGAAATCTAGGATTAGAAATAAAAACAAATTTTTTAAACACAGATAATCGCAGATTTTTT
>JAITAZ010000424.1 GCA_031283825.1 Planctomycetaceae bacterium
ATTATTTTCGTTTTATTATGTGTCGTGTTATGGTTATTGTAATCCGGCGATGATAAAATCGCGAATAGAAATATCCTTGAGCGATTTAGCGAAAACAAAAATAAAATCAAAACCAAGACCAAACGAACCAAAAGCAAAAAAGAAACGAGATAACAAATACCCAAAACTAAATAATCCAAGAAAAAAATATAAAAAATTAAAAATCAATCTTGCATTGATTCAAAAAAATTTCTATTATTCGCAAGAACTCGTAATCGTTCATTGCGTAATTTTTCATTTAATTGCAATTTTCGTTGCGCAAATTACTAGATGACAATACAACATTAAATCTACAATTTTTTCAATACAATAGAATTTTTTATTCAAATTGCTCAACCTTGAACATTCGGCGGCATATTAAATTACATTTGATAAATATCGTCCCACACAACCGAATTTCAAAAAACACGAGCAAGAACGCACTTACAAATTAAAATTAAAATGACGGTGAAAAGTATTTTTTACACTATTGCTATCTTGACTTCACTTGGAACAGTCGGTGCTATCATAAGCAATCCGCAAATTGTTCAGCAAGGAGCAATATTGCTCGGATTGTCCGACAAAAATCAAAACGAAACCGAAAATAACGACGCCGAAGTCGATATGTGGTCGCATTTTCTAAAACCAAACGATCAAAATTCAATACAACCAGAAAACCAAAATAACGCTTTATCATCGCCATACGACAACACGCTAAATCCGCCAACACTCAACTCTACGCCCTTTCCTGCTTTTCCTTCAACTACGCCGTCAACTCAAACCAATATTCCCTCGCCTCTCGCCGAATCCCCAACCGATTTGCTAATCGCAAATCAAACAAACACACCCGCCTCATTCGATTTGCCGTCAACGTCAATTCCTTACGCCGCAACCGCAGAAAAATCATTAGTCAATCCCGCTAATCCGCAAACGTCAGAATTTAACAACGATAAAACAACTACAACTAATAATAATCAAAACTCACTCCCTGAAAATATTGACATATTCAACCAATGGAGCAATCCAATTCCATCAACAAACTCAACAAACCTCGACCAATCACAACCCGCAGTTGAACACTCTTCAAATTTTAATAACATAAATTCTAATCCCGATCCCTCAACCGACGAATCATTTTCATCGCAAAATATAACAATTCTCGGTCAACAAGAAACAAAAGAAAATATTCTCAAATCAACAAATAACGAATCAAAAAACGATAACTTATTTTCAGTAATCGATCCTAATTCAGCTTTGCAAAATCCGAATCCAAGTACAGAAACAAATCAAGTTACGATCTCAAATTCGTCTGCAATAATTCCAAACAACGACGTTAATTTGTTATCGCCTTTTCCCACGCCAACGCCAATTCCGCCGCCAACGTCAACGCCAACGCCAACGTTGCCGCCGACTCCATCAACAACAACTCCGCCGACGTCTTTTCCAGTAGCGCAGTTGCCTACAGAAACATCGCCGTCGTCTTTATCTACTACGTCATTATATTCTTCGCCGACGCCTACTCCGCCGGTTTTGCGCGGTTCCGAGATAGCAATCAATCCGTCAGTTATCGCGGAAGAAATATCTTGTATCGGCACGGAAACAGTAGCCCGCGTTGGGTGCGAAGTAATTTTAATGTGCGATATTCTGCCCCAATTACGACGATTCGGATACCGCGTAATGAAAGAAAATTTGAAATCATTGCCGCCCGAACAACGCGAAATAATCACAGAAGAAGAAAAAAATAAAATGCTGGCAAAATGTATCGAAGTTAATTATCAAGAATTTTTGAAAATGCAAATCGAAGGCTCGCTAGTTTACAACGATTTTTTAATGTCAATGCCGCGAGAACAAATTTCCGTTTACGAAAAACGTCTAAACGAAGAATTTGATCGAAAAGATATACCAACGATGATTAAAGAATTCGGCTTAAATAACAACGTAGAATTAAAACGTTTTCTCGAAGAAGGTCTTGGAAGCTCGCTTGAACGGGAACGAATGCTGGCAACACGAAATAAACTTATTCAAATGTGGGTCGCAAGAACAATTCAAGATTCAGACGTCGATTTAACTTACGAAGAATTAAACGATTACTACAAACAACATCTCGACGAATTCACAACCAAAGAAAGAGTTCAATGGAAAGAAATGGTTGTCTTGTACTCGAAGTTCAAAGACAAACAAGAAGCATGGAATAAAATAAATTGGATGCTAAACGAAGTAAAACGCGGGGTTGATTTTGAGGGTCTAACAAAATTAAATTCCGACGGCTTAACAGCACCCGAAGGCGGCGTCCGAAGTTGGACAAAAAGAGGTGATATTTCGTCAAAAATAATCGAAAACGTAATATTCGAAATACCCGTAATGCAAATCAGCAATATTATAGAATCAGAAAATAGCTTTAATATCGTTATCGTTACTAATCGCGAAAAAGAAAAAATCGTCCCGTTCATCGACGCACAAACAACCATCAAAAGAAAAATTAAATCAGAACGAATACAAAAAAAACAAACCGAATACCTAGAAAATCTAAAACAAAAATACCCCGTCATCGTCCTAAAAAGAGACTTCAACCTAAATATGGCAAAACCAATAAGCCGTCCGCTAAAGTAATCGTAAATACTATCGAAAATATTATGAAATGATTTATAGATAATTTTTATGAAACCATATATTCCGGAACAACTGCCTCTTTCTACAATTGATTTTCAACGGCATTTTAAACTTATCGGCGAATCCAATGCTGAACTTGCACGCTTTGACGGTCTTTTACAAGGACTTCATCAGCCGGAATTACTTCTTTCTCCGCTTATCAACGAGGAGGCGGTACTGTCTTCACGCATCGAAGGAACTCAAGCAACTCTCACAGATATTCTCGAATACGACGCTGGAAAGAAAAAATCACCAGAACAACAAAACGACGTCCAAGAAGTTATTAACTACCGCAACACAATGAAATTTGCCGGTCAACAACTTAAACATCGCGGTTTATCGCTTGGTTTAATTCGCGAAATGCACCAAATGTTAATGAGCAGAGTACGAGGAGAAGATAAATCGCCGGGCATGTTTCGAATTAAACAAAATTATATTGGTCGCGTTGGAGATTCAATTGGAGAAGCTACTTTTGTTCCGCCTAATCCTATTCGTATCCAAAGCGATTTAGAAGATTGGGAACACTATCTCAATGGAGACGACGTTGAAATTTTGTTACAATGCGCGATTGTTCATGCTCAATTTGAGTTGATTCATCCTTTTAACGACGGCAATGGACGAATCGGTCGGCTTTTGATTCCTTTATTTCTTTATCAAAAAAAGAAACTGTCGATACCGGCGTTTTATATCAGCGGTTTTCTTGAAAAAAATCGAGATACTTATTATCGCGTTTTACGTCAAATTTCTCAAAACAAAGATTGGAACGCATGGATCGAATTTTTTCTACAAGCCGTTACGCAACAAGCTAAAACAAATAGTATCATTGTCAAAAAAATTCTCAATTTATACGAATCGATGAAATGTAAAATTCAAGAAGCAACGCATTCGCAATATTTGATTGACGTGTTGGATTTTATTTTTTCTTATCCAATATTTCAAAGCAATAGTTTTCTAAAAGACACAAAAATTTCAAGAAGTACGGCGAATAGTTTACTGGCTCAATTAAAGAAGTCGGAAATTATTAAAGAAAGCGAACCAAGTCGAGGAAGAAGTCCGGCTATTTTGACTTTCAATGAATTAGTAAAAATTACAGAAGGAGACAATCCAAGTTTGTAAATTTTATTTATTTTGACCACCTTGATATTTTGCATACATTCTGTCGTAAGCAAACGACTTTGCTACCGACGAAACCCGCTTTGGTCGGCAGCAAATTTTTTCGTGATTATTTCAGCAGTAAATCCATAAAAATTCATTTTTAATCACAGAGTTCATAGAGAGTGTTTTAAAAAATTGTAAGCGTTCACGGTTAAAAATGAAATTTTAGAGACTTCCATAATTCCGAATTTGAAAATCCGTGAACGGTTACCAATTTTTGTAATATATCAGCGGAATATTTTGTAACGATTTGAGGTTTATTTTTGGCAACCTCATTTTTACCTAATTTTCTTAACAAAACAACCTCAGTAGCAATGAATCCCCAAAAAACAAACCTCATTACCTCATTGTTAAAAATGATTTGTTTTAATGAGGTAATGAGGTTGGCGTGTGGTGCGTTTCTGGCTACTGAGGTT
>JAITAZ010000472.1 GCA_031283825.1 Planctomycetaceae bacterium
GACTTTTAAATGTGTTATTGCCGTTACCGTATGCTAAAGCATACGGTTAATAAAGTACTGTCCTTGCAGGACAATGAAAAATAAAATTGTCCAGTAAAATTATTCCACTGATATATTACGTTTATTTTTTATTTGCAAATCATCATTTTTATTTTCCGCGATTATTCGTGTCTAAAAAATAATTCCGAATTTAAAAACCGTGAATGGCTACAGAAAAATAATAATGGTTTTTAAAGCCAAAGATAATTTTTCGGGGGGACATTGGGGACTTAGGGGACACTGGGGACGATGGGGACGTTCTTGTTTAAAATCTGGGGTTAATGACTCGGGGGAATAATACTGAAAAAAAATCTCTCTTTTAATAAAGGCTGTTGTCTTCTGTTGAGTCTTTAATCATGGTTTTTAAATTAGCGTGTCCCCAATGTCCCCCCAAAAAATAATATGGTTACATTTTTTTAAGGAGACACACTAGGATGAAATCTGAAATTAAAGACTCAAAAGATAAAATAAAAATTTCACCGGCTATATTGCTATTTAAGAAAATTCGTTGAAATCTTTACAAATATTCTAATCCTGATAATCGATAAAACCGATAAACGCCGTAAGCGGACATTTTAAACTGCTCTCACTTTAAATTTTGGTTAGAGCCGCCTACTTACTTTCGGAAAGCAGGCTTTAACGCATTGCGTCGCCGAAATCCATTGTGTGATCTGTATAAATTGCCAACAGACAAATCAAATTTTTTAATTTTTGTTTCATTAAATATCACGTGCTTCCGATATTTGATCGGATGGCAAAATTATGTCAACAATACATAATCCGACAAGTCTGAAAGTAAATACAAGCACGTTGTTAAGCCAACTCTCGCTCGCACGCACAAACGACGGCTTGACAAGATCAATCCGAAATATCTCCACCGGATTGCGAATCGAAAACGGTCGCGACGATCCGGTCGGCTTTATCACCGGAAGTGCTATGCGCACCGACTTGGTTCTAATGAAACAAGCAGTTTCAAATAATCAACGCGCCAATCAAGCGATTTCATTGGTCGATAGCACGCTCTCCAGCGTCAATAATCTCATAAACGATCTTCGCGGAATTGTAACGCAAGCGGCAAATACCGGCATAGAAAATACCGCCACCCTCGCCTCACTGCAACTTCAAGCCGACGCCATAATCGACGCCATCGATTACTTTTCAACCTCGACAATATTCAACGGACAAAAATTACTCGACGGCTCGCTCGACTTCAACTCAATTGTCTCCAATTCAACAAGTCTGCAAAAAATTGAAATTCGTCAAGCCAACTTCAACGGACGCACCGAAAAAGATATCGTTACAGAAATTATTACTCCGCCAAGCCGCGCTGAATTATACTATACTTCCGGCGGACTCGCCGATAATACAATTTTCACCGTCGGCGGCATAAACGGTAAGCAAGTTTTCAACTTCGATAAAACCGCCACACTCTACGATATTGCTAACAACGTCAATCTCTACACCGACGCGACCGGAATCGCCGCAAAAGTTCACGCACAAGGAACTGCCGGCTCAATATCAATCAGCTCTTACGGAAAAAATAACGACCTCGTCCTAACCGCAAGCGAAACTGGTAAAGAAAACGGAAACTTTGTCGTCAAATACTCAACAACACAACAAAACAACGATTCCGCATACCTCAATATCACACAAGGATACGGAAACGAACCAACCATCGTCGAAGTTGTGCTTCAAACCGAAAAATGGTCAAACGCCGAATATACATTCAATAAATCAGGAGACAATATCGCCAATAACGAATTCACAATTGCCGCTAAATACGCAGGAGAAGAATTTAACGACGTCAAATTTGAAATAAACAACGTTTTCGGAAATACAACCGGAGAAGTTCCGGGAATCGACGTCGATTTTACACAGTCGCCGAAAACCTTCCGCATCAATATTTCCTACGACGAAAATAATCCAAACAATCCCTCAAATACTACAGTCAACCAACTTGAGTCATGGATTAAAAATTCGCCCGCCGCGTCGAATTATTTTGAATTGAAACATACCGGACAATCCAACGGCGGCGGCGTAATCACTCCAACTAGCGTTATCGAACCGCTCGCAAAAGGCGTAAACGGCGGCAAAGTTATCTCAACCGCCGAACAAATTGAGACGCTAATAAACACGTCGCCGGAACTCAAAAACGCCGACGGTTCAGGTCGTCTTTCTGCGTCAATTCCGGCGGGAACGATTGGAAACAGCGCAGTTACGTCTTTTTTCGACGCCGCATACTACGGCTCGCCGCAAGAGAATAATTATCTGCAATTTCTCGCGCCGGAAAATTCGCCGTCGATAAAATTCGTTTCCTCTCCAAACGAATTACTGTCAATCGACACGACAAGCGAACCGCCAAAATACGGCTACGCAAGCGCGGAGATTCAAGGAATTGATCCGGATACGTCGTTTACAATCAGGTCGCGCGAACCTAATTTAGCAAACAACAACGTTGCAATAATTATTCGCGACGCAACCGACGAGTCGGCAATTTTCGACCCTGAAAAAAACGCGGTCGTAATCTCTGTAGATTTCACCGGACGACAAAACGGAACAAATCCCAAAGGCGATTTCACGATGAACGATCTCGTCGCGATGGTAGAAAACGATCCGCTGCTAGGAAAACGATTCGAGATTATTCCTCAAGTCGGAAACTATGACAAATCGAATCCGCCGAAGTTTACTAGTCCAGCGTATGTCGGGATTAACAGCGAAGTCGGCAAAACGTCGGGAGGTTTGATTTCTGCCGGTTCTGTCATCGTGCATCTTGAAACCGACGCAAACGGAATTGTCAAAACAACAGCAAACGATCTCGTTAAATTTTTCAACGATCCTTCAACAGCCGAAGCAAAAACCGCGTTGGATAAACTCGGAATAAGCGCGTCAATTATAAGTCCGGGTAATACGAATGAGTCTGTCTCGACAACAGGCAAATCGGAAATCGGCGCAGGATTGTTGTCGCCGACAATTCAAGATAATTCTCAATCGAAATCGCAATCGTCAACGTCAACGTCAACTCAATCTGGCGATAATTGGAATTACGGCGAAATCGTATTTGGTCAAAATTTATCCGGCGTAGCGAAAGCGTCGGCATCGGTACTTGCCCGCAACGGAATTGACGCGGCGTTTCAAGTTGTCGCCCGCAAAGCCGATTCAAAATATGACGGAACAGAAATAATTGTCGTGCCGGATTCTTCGGGGACGAAAGTTTCATACGACGCTCAATCGAAACAAATTACGATTGGAATTGATCCGGCGAATCCTCCGTTGGCAAAAGAAATTGTAGATTTAATCAATTCTACGGCGGGTGTTGCCGATCAATTTATAGCTA
>JAITAZ010000363.1 GCA_031283825.1 Planctomycetaceae bacterium
CGAATCCATTTTATCGTTGCCTTCGGCAACGCGACCTTTCGGCGAAAGGTCGCCTACCTGATCGGTGATCAACCTGATCAATAAACGCCTACTGACGGACAACTACTGCGTAACATGAGTTTTTAAAAAACTTCTCTGTGAACTCTGGTTTAAAATAAATTTTTAATTATTAGAATTGCCCAAATAAACAAATATCACACACCCCAAGAGACAAAACAAACATTTCACGGATAGATTACACTTTTCTTTATGTTACAAAATAAAACTATTGATATTATGCAAACGTTATCTCGCGAGTTTTATCTTCGCGATGCTGTTACGGTGGCTCGCGAACTTTTAGGGAAAAGATTAGTTCGATTCGTAACTGATCTTGAAAATTCAAAAAAATCTTCAAGAACAATCTCTCCATTCACGTCTGGAATTATTGTCGAAACCGAAGCCTACGCCGGTTGGAACGATAAAGCATGTCATTCCTACAAGCATGAATCGCCTCGCTCTAATCATCGTACTAATATTATGTTCGACAAAGGCGGGATGGCTTACGTTTACTTAATCTACGGAATGTATAATTGTTTCAATGTCGTTGCTAATATCGCCGGTAATCCCGAAGCCGTACTGATTCGCGCTCTCGAACCTCAAGACGGTATCGAAATAATGAAACAACGACAACAATATCGTTACAATAAATCTGAAAAAAATGAAATCTCGGAAATCTCTGAAAAGTCTGATAAAAGTAAAATCAAGCGTCTTTGCAACGGTCCCGGGAAATTATGTATCGCAATGGGAATTACGCTCAACGATTACGGTAAAGATTTATGCGGAAACGAAATTTTTATCACCGAAGGAATAGAAATTCCACCCAATAATATTATTGCAACGCCGCGTATAAATGTCGATTACGCAGAAGAAGCGGCAGATTTCCCTTACCGTTTCGTTATTCGCGATAATCAATTTATTTCTACCAGAAAATTTATTTAATAGATAAGGAGATTAGTTGTTGTAAGGATTGGGGAATACAATTTTATTTGAGACGGTTGTTTGATTTTTGGAATTGATTATACTTTTCGACTATTATTTTTTCGTTGCAATAAATTTTTTTTTATTTTGTCGAATTAAATTTTTTTGGAGGAAAGTAGTGTTTAAGCGAGTATTGATAGCGAATCGCGGAGAAATTGCGTTACGAGTGATTCGGGCGTGTCGCGAGTTAGGCGTTGAGACGGTTGCGGTTTTTAGCGAGGCGGATCGCGGGGCGGCATATCTTGACTTGGCAGATTTAAGTATTTGTATCGGTTCGGCACAATCGTCGGATTCTTATCTAAAAATAGATCGCATAATTAGCGCGTGCGAAATCGGCGGAGTTGACGCAGTTCATCCGGGATACGGTTTTTTGTCGGAAAATTCGCATTTCGCCGACGTCTGCCGGAGTTGCAATTATGAATTTATCGGACCAACGGCAGAAGCAATGTCCCTTTTAGGCGATAAAAATTCAGCTCGCGAAATCGCCGCTAAAGCCGGAGTCGAGCGAGTTCCGGGTTCTGACGGTTTGATTAAATCCGAATCAGAGGCGATTCGATTCGCAGATAGAGTTGGTTTTCCCGTGTTGATAAAAGCAGCTGCCGGCGGAGGAGGACGCGGAATGAGAGTCGCGAAAGATAATACTCAATTAGCAACGGCAATAAATCAGGCGTCTCAAGAAGCTCAAAACGCATTTGGAAACGGCGCGATTTACCTGGAAAAATATATCGAGTTGCCGCGTCATGTAGAGGTTCAAGTTATCGCCGATAATTTTGGCAACGTCGTTCATCTTTGGGAAAGAGATTGTTCAATGCAACGTCGGCATCAGAAATTAATCGAAGAATCTCCTGCGCCGAATTTAAAATCTCAAACTAGAGAACAAATGTGCAACGCCGCCGTAAAATTAGTTAAAACCGCAAATTACACAAATGCCGGAACCGTTGAATTTCTTGTTGACAAAGACGAAAAATTTTATTTCATCGAAATGAACGCAAGGATTCAAGTCGAACATCCGGTAACAGAATCGATTACAGGAATCGATTTGATAAAAACGCAAATTCTAGTTGCCGCCGGCAAAAAATTACCTTTCAAACAATCAGACATAAAACAATCTGGACACGCAATCGAATGTAGAATCAACGCTGAAGACCCCGATCATAATTTTCGACCATGTCCGGGCAAAATCGAAAAGTTAATTATACCCGGCGGCTTCGGTGTAAGATTTGATTCGCACGTTTACGCAGGTTACACCGTAAGCCCAACATACGACTCAATGATAGGAAAACTAATCGTTCATCAACCAACAAGAAAAGAAGCAATAAGCTCAATGAAACGATGCTTGAGAGAATTAGTCGTCGAAGGAATAAAAACATCATTACCTTTACAACAAAGAATAATCGATAGTAACGAATTCCAAAACGGAAACGTAGATACGCTTTTCATCGAACGAAAATTTATGAAGAAATAATTTAGTTACTCACTCATGTTACGCA
>JAITAZ010000607.1 GCA_031283825.1 Planctomycetaceae bacterium
CATCGCTACAAAAAAGAAGAAATCGCTACAGCACCATTCGAAAACTACGACCTCGTCATGCTTCGCGGAATGGGTTGGCAACCTAACGATTCCGAAATCAATAACGTCAAAAAAGCCGCTCAACTCGGCGCATGGATTCAAGTCTCCGCCGCTACACGAAAATCAACCGAAGACCTTAACAATATCCCAAAAGAAATCGCCCAAAAATTCTCCGCCTACACCACCGCCGGAGGCGCCGAAAATCTCGGAAATGGATTAAAATATCTCGCCCGCGAACTCAAAGGTTACAACACAAATATCCCCGAACCAAAACAACGCCCACAACACGGATTCTTCCACCTCAACGGAAAACTCTACGAAACTCTTCAAGAATACGAAAATTATCTCGATAACACTTACCCAAAACTTCCCCAAAACGCACCACGAATCGTCTTGACCGGCGCATTCGTAAATTTTTACGACACTCTTGAACGAGACGCTATCGATCTAATTAACAAAAAATTAGCCGAATCAGGTTGCAGAGTTTACTCACTCGCCGGAATGATGAACTCAAAAGAACAACTCGAAAAAATCAAACCAGACCTGATTCTCTTCACGCCAATGGGAAGCCTCATGGGAAACGAAACCGTTAAATTTCTAGCCGAACAAAATATCCCCTGTATCGCTATGATCAATATTATGGAGTCAAAAGAAAATTGGCTCGACGAACCCTCCGCAATGTCCGGCGGATTCATGGGACAATCAATAGTCGTCCCCGAACTCGACGGAGTAATCGAACCCATCGCAATCGCCGCACGCTCCATAAACGAAAACGGTCTGTCCATAAGATCGCCAATCGAATCCAGAGTCAACATGCTTGTCAAAAGAGTAAATCGATGGATCACCCTACAACGAAAATCCAACGCCGATAAACGAGTCGTTATCGTTTACTACAAAGCACCAGGTCACTCCCCACTCGGCGCAGCAGGTATGGAAACTATCGACTCTCTGTTCAACGTTCTCAAAAGAATGCAAGACGAAGGCTACAATCTCGGAGGACGATTGCCCGAAAACTCAAAACAACTCGCCGAACTCATCCAGAAAGAAGGTTGCACCATCGGAGGATGGGCACAAGGAACTTGGGAAAAATATCTACAAGAAGGAGACCCCGTTTACATCCCCGCCGAAGAATACGCCGCATGGCTGCAAAAAGATTTGCCCGAACCAAATCGAAAAGCACTAATTAAAATCTGGGGCGATATTCCGGGAAAACAAAACACTATCCAAAAAGACGGCAAACCATACTTGATTGTTACACGAGTAAAATTAGGAAACATCGCTCTCATGCCACTTCCAAGCGTCGCGATTATCTCCGGCGACGCAAGCGAATCAGCGACGTCAAATATTAACCCGCAAACAGACAATCAAACTAACTCGTCAAGTTCGCCGATGAATGCAAATAATGCCGGCGGAGTTGCGAATCAGAATGTTACAGTCAAAGAAAACGAAGGAGTTGTCGCCGACGAAATGTCCGCCGTACATGGAACGAATCAACCGCCGCCGCATTCGTATCTTGGCGCGTACCTTTGGATTCGCAACGGATTTCACGCCGACGCAATGGTACACTTCGGAACACACGGCTCAATGGAATTTACTAAAGGAAAATCAGTAGCGTTAAGCGACTCTTGTTATCCGACAATTCTCACCGGAGATATGCCTCATATTTATCCGTATATAATAAACAATATCGGAGAAGCATTAATCGCAAAAAGAAGAGCAAGCGCAGTAACTATTTCTCATCTAACTCCGCCGTTCACCAAAGCCGAAATCTACGGAGACATCGGAAAAATCAGCGATAAAATTCACGACTTCAAAACGGTCGAAGGCGATTCGCTCAAAACTGAATTGATAATCTCACTAACCGAAATCGTGCGGAAAAACGATATGTTCAAAGAAATCGGATTCAAAGAAAATCCGCCCGAAAATTATCTGCTAAACCAAAACGATATCGAAAAACTAGACGAATACATCGACCATCTCGCCGACATAAATATCCAAGACGGTTTACACGTTATCGGGCGAAGTTGGAACGACGAACAAATCGCCGACACCGTTGTCGCTATGCTAGGCGAACCGGCAATCGAAAAAATTATAAAAATCCGAGAATCAAAAAGAATAGAAAATCTGCCAGATAACAACGCCGACGCTATAAAATTCTTTGTTCGCGAAGTTCTAGCCGGAAAAATTAAATACAATAAATCAGAAATTATCAAAACAGAAAATAAACCAAATGATAAAACTCAAGACAAAAATAAAATTCAACAAGACCAAAATCCAAATAAAAAAGATCAAGAAAGAAATATCGTAACAAAAAATACTAATGCTGATTCAAAGGCGGAAACTTCAACTCAACCTTCGGGTCAACATCCAACTCACCCGCAAGGAATGCCGCCAATGATGGGAAATACGAGCGGCGGAATGAACGGAATGAGCGGTGGCGGCGGAAGACGCGGCGGAGGAATGAACGGCGGACAATCACGCTGGGGTGAAATTACCGGCGCGCCGAAAAAACTCGACGAGTCGACTGATCCGTATGTTGCTTTGATTGACGCGAGTATATTTCACGCGAACAATCTTGCCGAATCGACGGAAAACGAGTTAATCCGATTTATCGTTGCGCTAAATGGCGGATATGTTCCCCCGTCATCCGGCGGAGACGTGATATTTAATCCCGATTCAGCACCGACAGGACGCAATATCGCGTCTGTGAATTTGGAGCAGACGCCGACGGTTGAGTCTTATAAGGTCGGCGTGAAGTTGACGGAAAAAGTTTTATCCGATTTCAACTCGCAAAATTCCGGACGTTATCCGCGTCGTGTTGCGTGTACATTTTGGGGAGGAGAATACATTCGGACGCGAGGCGTCGTGTTGGCTCAAGCGTTGTACTTGATGGGATTGAAACCGCGTCGAGATAGTCGGAATATAGTTTACGATGTCGAGGTAATTCCGTCGGAAGAGTTGGGTCGTCCGCGAATAGACATTGTTGCGCAAACGTCGGGTCAATTTCGCGACGCCGCTTTAGGAAGAATAGAATTACTCGACAAAGCAGTACGATTAGTTGCAGAATTGCCGGAGGAAAAATATCCGAATTATGTCAAGGAAAATTCGTTGCTGACAGAAGAGGAATTAAAACGAGACGGAATCGCGCCGGCAGAAGCTCGCGAGTATTCGACGGCGAGAATTTTTGGTTCTCCGAGCGGCGATTACGGAACAGGGATTCGCGGAATGGTTGACAACGCGGGAACGGAGTCGGGCGAGCGAATTGCGGACAGATATATTCGTAACATGAGCGGAATGTATCGCAACGGCAAGGTCTGGGGTGTTCCGGTTCGCGGATTATTTGAGTCGCAACTTCGCGGGACGGAAGTGATGATTCAATCGATGTCGTCAAACACGTGGGGACCTCTCACTCTTGATCATGTTTACGAGTTCAACACGTTGGCGTTAGCGATTAGAGAAAAAACCGGAACAGACCCGAATATTTGGTTTAGCGACATGCGTAATCCGACGTCTGCGAGAGCGGTAACGGCGACTCAAGCGATTCGCGAGGAGGCGAGGTCGTCGATTTGGAATCCGAAATATATTTCGGGTTTGCAGCGCGAGGGCGCGGGCGGCGCGGCGAGTTTAGTTGAGCCGATGCGAAACATGCGTGGATGGAATGTTGTTCAGCCGTCGTCGATTGATCAATCTTTGTGGAGTGAGATGTATTCGGTTTATATTGAGGACAAACATGGATTGAAGTTGAAGGAATATTTTGAAACGAAAAATCCATACGCGTTGCAAGACATGACGGCGGTTTTGTTGGATGTAATTCGCAAAGGAATGTGGGAGGCGGACGATTCGGTGAAGAAACGTTTAGCGGAGTTGCATGTTGAGATGGTGGAGAAACACGGCGCGGGATGTTCTGCGGACACGTGTGGAGATCGACAACTTCATGCGTTTATAGGCGACATTTTGGACGTAGTTCCGTCGAATTATCAAGCTGCGTTGAGTCAAGTTTTGCAAGCCAAAGGCGGAAAGAAACCGGAGGTCGAGGGAATGCAGTTGGAGGAAAAAATAGATTTACTAAAACAAACCAACAAAGACACAATGGCGTCTGCTCCATTTTTTGTAACGATAATAGTTTTCGGCATGTCGCTAGTAATGTTCTGCGGATTCACAAGAGGTCTATCAAAACGACGACAGATTAAATTGTAAGTAATATATCAGTGGAATTATTTTAACAGCATTGTATTTTCTTTGAGTTGTAGATTTTTCAGTTGATATATTACTAAAAACCATATTATTTTTTGGGGGGACAAAGGGGACGTTGGGGACTTAGGGGACACTGGGGACACACTAATTTAAAAACCATGATTAACGACTCAACTGAAGACAACAGCTTTTTAAAAAGAGAAATTTTTTTCTTTTAAATTTTGTCTCCTCCGAGCCATTAATCCCAGATTTCAAACAAGAACGTCCCCAGCGTCCCCAATGTCCCCTAAGTCCCCCCCAAAAATTATCTTTTGCTTTTTAAAACCATATTATTTTTTTGTAACCGCTCACGTTCACAAGAAAAAAATCCTACGCCCTTTCATGGCTTAGGAAATTTTCTCTTGCGTATGAACGGTTACAAAAAATAAAACTCGCAGCAATCGCGTAACATGAGTTATTAAATGGATCGTCTATTATTTTTTTTGTTTTTTTTCTTTTTTCTTTTTGTGTCGTGGGCGATGCCTCTTACTTGGGACGAGGGCGAAATTTCTAAACGGTCTGATGAAATATTTACAAAATGGAACGGGACAATCAATAACGAAGGTCATCCGCAATTGCCGGTAATTCTTGCGGCGGCGGGGAAAATTCTTTTGCCGAAAAAGTTTTTTTCTAAAAAATTTCGGTTGCGGTTTTTTTCGATATTTTTTATTTCTCTTTCGTTTACGTTTTTATTTTCTCGATTGCGTCGTGAGTTTAATTCGACCGCCGCGTGGTTGTCGATTCTTTCGATTCTTTTGATTCCGAGACTTTTCGCGTTATTGCAAATTGCAACTTGGGATTCGTGTTTGATTGCGTCTTGGAATTGTTGTTTAGCGTTTTTTCCGACTTCGTTAAAAAGCAAACGCGAGACGGCGGTTTTCGGATTTTGTTTAGGTCTTTTGTTTTCTAGCAAGTTTACAGGTTTTACGATTTCGATAGCATTTATTGTCTGGACAATTTTTGTTTGGACGCCGGATAAGCCGCCGCGAAAAATTGATATTTTGAAACGTCTATTTATTGTAACGATAATTTCGTTGTTGACTTTTTTTGTATTGAATCCTCCTCTTTGGTCGAATCCATTGGGCGGGATTTTTTGTTTTTTTTCGCTTAATATTTTTCGGGAGATTGATATTCCGATAATGTTTCTTGGTCAGATTTATGATTTACGTCGTCCTCTTCCGTTTTACAACACAATATTTTGGACAATTATAACGATACCTTTAGGTTTGCTTTTTTTCTTTTTAATTGGTTTATTTTCGATTTTATTTCGATTGATTAAACGTAACGAAAATTCATCGCGAGAAATACAAGAGTTGCGATTCGAGACGCTTTTGATTTTTAACATGTTGATACTGCTCATAATACGGGCGACGCCTTTTGCGCCTTCGCATGACGGCGTAAGACTTTTTGCAGGTTCGTATATTTTTTTAGGAATTATTTCAGGACTTGGCGCGTCAAAGATTTGGCGATCTTGCGGCGGCGTGGATAGAGGCGGCTGCGGCGGCGGAATTTTTGTAACGAAAAAGATTTTACGTCGAGTTTTTGTCGTGATAATTTTTGCGGTATCGACATTTAACGTCTTTTGGTATGCGCCGCAGTGGTTATCGTTTTATAATTTCGCGGTTGGCGGATTATCAGGAGCGGTCAAAATCGGCATGGAAGCAACTTATTACTGGGACGGATTCGATAGAGAAACAATAGATTGGTTAAATAAAAATACCAACAAAAACGAATTGATCTTATTTGCAAAATTCTCGCCGGACACTTTTGAAATTTATCGCGAAGACGGCGTCTTAATACCGGAATTTTACGTATATTCGGATTCAGACGATGAAAAAAATGTAGATTATAAATTAAACAAAGCCAAACGAATCAGATATTATGTAACTCAAAACAGAGCCGGTTTACAATCAGATGTAGATTTATTTTTCAAACGCCGCTCAAAACCTGTTTACATTAAAACAATCCGCAAAACCGGATTCGGCGCTTGGAATCTGGGAACCGTGCCAATTTTAGAAATCTACGATGTAAAGTTAGTTGATAAAAATAAAAATTGATCAGGTAGGCGACGTAGGTTCGCGACCTTTCGCCGAAAGGTCGCGTTGCCGAAGGCAACGATAAAATGGATTCGACAATAATTAAAATCAATTCAGATTTACCGTCGGCTAACGCCGACGCGACCTTTCGGCGAAAGGTTGCGAACCTACGGTCGCCTACCTGAGTCGGCGGTCGCCTACCAGAGTCGGCGGTCGCCTTTTATTTCTAAAAACCCCAATGCTAATAATTATAATTTTTACAATTTTACTAATTAAAACGATTAAATTGTCCGATATAGACGTGAAGGGTTTCCGGCTTCTCTTTTAATTGCAAAAATAAAAATATTAAATCAGTCGGCGCAACTCTCAATCGCTGAAATTGTTCTTTTTCTTGACGCTAATGAAATTATGCAAATTCCAAATAAAATCAATAAATCAATAAATCAATAAATACTCAAATGAAAACAAAAAATAAAAACGGAATTTTTGTTACGATAAATATTCCTCCCGATCAATCATACTCGTCCGAATTTTTACGCGATTATTATTGGCTCGCTACAATAATTATTTTAAACTTGCTCTGCATAATTGTAAATTCAAATAAGAAAATTCTTGCCGACCAACCCGAATCACCCCAAACGCCCCAAACGCAACTCTCCAACGAAGTAATCACGGAGGCGGTTGAAGTTGTTAATCTTTATGAACATACGCCGAATAAAAATCGCGTGCCGGTGATTTCTTGTCTCGATATTGATCGCACGGGAAAACTACTCGCAGTCGGAGGAGATGACCACAAAGTACGATTCTGGGACGTCGAAAAACGGAAATTTATCATGCACGTTCACGAACACCTCGACTGGGTTAGAGACCTCGCATTCAATCACGATCACTCCAAACTCGTAACAATCGCTCACGACGGACAAATACAAATCTGGAACGTCCAAAACGGGAATCTAATCGCACAAGTCAATGAAAAAGTTTACGGACTACAAAGCGTCGCCTTCAGCCCAGATAGCTCAAAAATCGCCGTCTGCGGATTCGATAAATTCATGCGTATCTACAACACCACAAACGGAAACATAATCGCAAAATCAGAAACAAATAATACAGGAAATCGAACTATCATGTTCTCTCCAAACGGAGAACAAATCGCCGCCGCCGGACGTAGCGGAATCGTACGAGTCTGGTCAACAAATAACCCGTCAAACTACAACGATATCAAAGGAAGCCGACGACGAATAAACGCTATCGCATTCAGCCCAGATGGGTCAAAATTAGCCGTCGGAGGTGATAGCCCGTTTATCTCTATCATAAATCTACAAACAGGTAAAAGAATAAA
>JAITAZ010000656.1 GCA_031283825.1 Planctomycetaceae bacterium
ACGGTCGCCTACCTGATCTATTACCGCCTACTGACGGACAAATTCTGTGTAACATGAGTTACTAAAAGCAATCAATTTATAACCGAATAGAGTCCATAGTTTCGTAGTTTATGATTCCACAGATGAGTTTTGTTATCAGGAAATGTCTTTTGATCTGGTTCCTGTATCGTGTAGATACTTTTGCTAATAGGATTAAAGACTCAAAAAATAAAACAAATACAGCTATTGAATAATTACAAAATTTCTACTGAATATTTACAATTTGTTACTTTTTTTGCCGTAAAACATCCATGCGATTCCGAATAATAACATGAAACTGCCTAGATATTTAAGTCCTCGTCCGGGATCGGCGTTGATTGAGAGAGTACTTAAATATATTCTGTCTCGCGGCTTGGTTTCCCACTCGAAAATTTTTCCATCATAGAAATCATGAAATCTATAATCGCCCGGATGAAAAGGTCCACTAAATTCAGATTGATAAATTCTATAACGTCGCCCATTGCCCCTAAATACCGCAGGTTGATTCATCGAAATCGTAACGTTTTCTTTAATCGTATTAAACTCTTCCGACAATTGAGTTATTCCTCGACTCTTGTTCTCGCTCTTTTTTATATTCACAAAATCAACCCTACTCGCATAATGAGACGCCATCCTAGTACCGGGTTCAGTCCGCTTTTCAAATTTTTTCAAAAATATACCAAAACCAAGATCAACCGTCGCATAATTCCAAACTATACTTATAGTTCGACCTTTTCCGCAAATATATCTTACCTGATCCCGCTCCGGTTGAGCCGGTCCTAATGTCGGCGCAATTGCACGCAACCAAAACGTGTCCTCAACTCCATCCACTGTAACTCGTAACAACGCTCGCTGAACGCCGTTCATTGAACGTCCAACACTCTGTTGAACAATTCGTCTGCCCGGTAAATCATGCGGTTCAAACCATTCAAGTCTAATTTCTACTTCTTGTTCCGTTCCAGCGCCCAACGTAAAAATCGGCTTCGAACCGGGAGGATTCATCAGCGATGGATTAGGAACCATACCAATCGACACAACATTTCGCCCATCCCAAAACCTATAATAAAGTTGCTTGTCCGACGCCTGCAAAAATTCAACTCGCGGTTGAGAAACTCGCTTCAACATACTCTCCGCAATATATTCCGAAAAATTCTTGGTAAGTAATTCCGAATCAACCCAATACGACACAAAAACACCAAACGCAGGAGCATGTATATTCATTTCAGGATTATCTGCGTCAACCAAAATAATACGACGCTCGCCCGACGCAGAAACTAACGCAAATCGCATCACCAAACTACGCATAATAAATCGGACGTCCGTAATTCTAAAATCTGTCCCCGAAACGCTAAACGACTTGCCGTCCTCTGTTTCTTGTAGTAATTTTTCAACGTCAATATAATGATTCTTTCCATCAAAAAATAAAACCAATTGACCCAATTTTCCAAAATTGTTTTTTTTGTCCGGTTTGCCAATCTTGAACGCTTCCAATTCAGACATCAGAGTTGTAACATAAAATCCGACCCTTTCGCCGGCAGACATCTCAACATGTTGACCTCTAATTTCCATCGGCATATACTCATCATGTTCCGGTACAGAAAGTTCGACAGTTTCCCAGTTTCGGGCATATTCAACAACTTCGCCAAGATCGGTTACTTCGCGTCTGATTTTTTTCCACAGCATATTTAATTTCATTGGAGAGACTCTTCGCACGCTCGAACTCGCGTAATAGTCTAATACTTCGACACTTACGCCGCTTAAATTTTTTGGCGTCTGTAATTTGCCCGTGTCCCTCCGACCAAACTGAAGTGCAAACCACAAAGTATCGCGATAACTTTGGACTTCATGATTGATTTTGCTATCGCTTTTGTACTCGTCCCAATTAAACGGACCCGGCGTAAACGGAATAGATACCGATATATTACTGTTTACAGCAGATGAATTTAAAACAATATTTTCTAACGTGAATTGCTGACTGTCCGTCTTAACGGCATATTCGCTGGCAACTCCTTCTGGAATCGTTATTTGAGCTTCTTCGCCAGACGTCCAAGTCAATGCTGCGCCGATTAACAAGACAATAATCCCGCAATGAGAAAGAATAAACGGAAAACTCAATCGTCCTAACATCAAACGATTTAGTATCGCACAAAGAATATTTAGACCAAAAATTAAAAGAAGTCCGGCAAACCAATTGCTGCCATAAAGAGCAAATGTCGCAACTCTTCGACCGTAAGCAGATTCAATAAAAGTTCCCCAAGCCAATAATATTACAAGAATAATCATCAAAATTATCCCAATTGTCAACGACCCAAAAAATCGCAACAAATAAGATAGTAAAGATATTTTAACCAAACCCGCATTATCATTGCGGCGTTCCAATTCCTGATTTTTGTTGTCTGAAGACATATATTTTTTAAGGGTAATATATCTGGGAAAATTTGTTTTATCGTAATTATTCAGCCGCAGTATTTTTTTAATGAGCGTTATGGACTGAAGGGACTTTAAGGACGTTTGTGTTTAAATCTAATTGAAAAGACCAACGAAAACGTAACCGAGTTATGTTATCGTAACAAAAAAATATAAATCTACAACCAACACCCCAAAATAGCGACGGGTAAAAATGAAATTTTCATAATGAATTAACGCTCGTAGAGACGCAATGCCTTGCGTCTCATTGTTCGATCAAAAGATCACGATAATTTTTTGGGGGGACGCTGGGGACATTCTTGTTTGAAATCTGAAGTTAATGACTCGGGGAAATAAAACTGAAAAAAAATCTCTCTCTTTTAATTCTACTGTATTGACTAGCCATAAATTATTTTGTATAATGTAGTTTCGAGTGTGATTTTTAGACTTTTCTAAAAAATTGTGGCAAGGAGGCTTTACATTGGGTAAGCGTTATAGAATTACTGATGAATCAAAATTGGATGGTTGTTTGGTTAGTC
>JAITAZ010000225.1 GCA_031283825.1 Planctomycetaceae bacterium
ATCATCTTGAAAAAAGAAACTAAATTGCTTTTGCCCGCGCCATTAGCGCCAATAAGAATATTTAGATTTTTCAGTTTAAACTCTTTTAATTCACAAATAGATTTGAATCCGCGTATTGTTAATTTGTTAAGAATATCTTTTTTCATAATTCTTTTTTTCTCAAACTAATGATTAAATATTTTCACGATTACTACGTTTTTACTAGGCTTTTTTATTTATGATTTTTATTGCATTTAGACAATATATTACTCCTGAATATAGCGTTATAAATACTGTCGTCCATAACGAAATAATCATTGTGAAAAATACTACGTTTCGCCAAGATTTTGCAAATGACGTGTCGCTCAAAATACTATCAAGAAAAATCGCTACGCTACTCCGTCGATAAGATATGTCAGTTTTGAAAAATTCACTCGCTATAAAACTTCCATCTCCAGACTTGAAAGCCAACTCCGCGCCGCCCGAAAGATACAGTAAACAACTCGCAATCGCAATACATTGAAACCACATCTTCAACTTGCCTACCCATTTCGCCGAGAAATCGCCGCCGCTCGACTCAATCACCGCACGCAACGACGTTACTAATAACTCCCTGCCAACTATCACCACCACCATCCACGACTTCAACATCAACCACGACCAACCCGACGTCCGATCACTCGCCCCTGTCAACTCCGGTATCGATACAAGAAATATCAATACGCCGCAAATCAAAAACTTGTCCGCAAACGGATCCATCACCCGACCAAACACCGTTACCTGATTAAATCTACGCGCCCACCAACCATCAAGAAAATCTGTCGCCGAAGCTAACACAAAAAATAAAAGCGAAATATCATAACCGCCAATCGATATAAAATAAAATACCGCTATCGCAAAAAAAACTCGAAACGTCGTCAATATATTAGGAATGTTCATAATAAATTTGAAAAAAATTTTTAGTTAGATGAAATGGAATTTTAGTTAAAAATAACAGTCAATGAAAATTTTATAGACCGTTATAATTTCCGTTACAAAAATTCTGGCAGAATATTATTGGTCTTGTTTTAAAAGTACAATTTGTATAATTCGCATACTCTGCAAAATCAGTCGTATTGCATTTTATTTTTGTATCTTTCATATTCGGATTTTACAGACATAAATATTCAGTAATATTCAAAAGCATACCTTTTTCAGGTTGACATCCGCAAATTATAGCATATATAATCTAATATGCATCGACTATCCTATAAAGTCTCAATTTAAAGATAACTATTCAGTAAACTTGGTTTTTAAACACGGATTATTCGGATTTTATTGATTAAAACAAATAATACAATTTTGATAATATATCAGTGGAATATTTGTTTTTGTAATTATTATCAAGGCGAGGAAAGACGAACCTTATTACATTATTAAAAAACAAACACGGATAATACGGGGAATTTTAAACGCGGATAATAACAGATAGGACGGATATTCGCGGAGAATGGAAATGATGCTTTTGTGGTAGAGAAGTCAGGATAAAGAAGGGGGGAGGGAATGAGAAATTATAAGATTAATTAAGTGTGAAAAGTATATTAAAATAAATAAATAAACCAAACTAAATAAACCTAAATAAATAATATAATTTTATTGATATTAAAATCGTCATTTGCATTTTCCGCGAATATCAGTTGAATCCGTATTATCCGCGTTTAAAAATTCCCCTAATTATCCGTGTTTCAAACGTGAACAGTTTAAAATTAAAAAATGTTGCACAAAATCATGAATGAGTAATTACAAATAATCTCTAACTTTGGAGGAGAAAAATATGTCAGGTAATTTAGCTCGTAATATTATTATCGGTTTAGCCGCCGCTGTCGTTATAACAAGCGGAGCAATTCTCGCAATATCGTTTGTCGGAAACCCAAAACCAAAAACAGACGAAATCGCCGCTACTCAAAACGATAATCAAAATGATCAAACAGATAAAACAACCGATTCAACCGAAAATAAAACCGACGATTCAAAACCTGAACGACCAAGCCTAAAAGATCTCTCTAGACTCTACTCAGGAAGAACTATCCCCAAAGAAACTCCAACTTATAACGAATCAACAGACCCGCTAAAAGATTCACCAAAAGAGTCGCCCAAAGATTCGCCCAATTCTCAAAACAAAACTACGTCCGCGACAACGACGCCTAATAATACTATCAATAATTCAATAGAAAAATCGACCGATAAAAAACCGGAAAATAATATCGAAAATAAAAAAGAATCCAAACCAACTAATCAAACGCCGCCCAATATTGATAAACCAATTACTCAAATTACTCCAATTACAACAATCACTCCAACGCCAACTCAAGAAACAATACATCAAACTCAACCTACAGTCTCCGGCACAATCATAAAATCACAACACAACAACGAACCGCTAATCCCAATCCACAAAAACGACCTCCTCGAAATAGCTCAAAATACAAATAAATCTACCGCCAACAACTACGAAATTTTTACGCCCTTTCAAGAAAATAATATCACAACAAAACTACCGCCGACAACAAAAGAATCTCCAACAACTCCA
>JAITAZ010000275.1 GCA_031283825.1 Planctomycetaceae bacterium
TCAACAATTCATTTGAACAGATATTTTATGAAAATAAAACCTCCAATCAATAAGATAGTAAAAATTATTGTTAGTTTATTGAAATGCGCGTCGATCCAGTTTCTTACGTTTGCGCCAAAAGTGAACATTAAAGTCGCAACTAGGTAGAATCTCATTCCTCTTCCGATTATCGACGCGATTACTAAAGTTAAAATCGACAACTTGCAAACTCCGGCAGCAATCGTAAAAATTTTATACGGAATCGGAGTAAACGCCGCCGAAAATATCGCCCAAAAAGCATTTTCGTCATACTTGTTACAGACTAATTTGAAAAGCTCTTCACTGAAAATACGAGCCGAAAAGAAAAAATCTTGTACGTTTAACCAAAGCACATATCCGATAAAATATCCGAGCAACGCGCCCAAAATCGAACCAACCAACGAAACCGTCGCATACCAAAAAGAACGTCGCGGACGACCCGCCGATAATGCAATTTGTAAAACGTCCGGCGGAATCGGAAAAAACGAACTCTCCATAAAAGACAACACAAACAACGCCGGAGAACCATAAGGCGTATCCGCCCACGAAAGAACCCAATCATAAAGCCTACGAATAAAATTACGACGACAAACTACCACGCCTTCGCCCAATTCCGCCGCCAATTCAGTTTTGACTGCATTACTATTATCATTATCAACACGATCAATGTTATTTTGCATAAATTATTTTTTTGAAAAGTCTGAGTTAAGTTTAGGATTGTTTTGTAATCTCATTTTTTATAATCTCATTTAGATAGAGTGTCTTGTCATAATAGGGGCGTTAAAGTATATTCTTTGGTTGTTTTTTGAAAACCCCCTATTACAATTTTTATAATATATCTCTGGAATATTTGTTTTGTCCATAGAGTTGTTCAATCGTTGATTTGAAACTATCATGTCCCCATTAAAATAATAGTAACCGTTCATGGGTTTAACATAAGTAGTGTCCCGTTAAGGACAAGAATTTAATAAAATTTGAATTATTAGAAATTCCCAATACTTAAAACAATTCCGAATTCCGAATTCCGAATTTAAAATATAACGTTAGATTTTTCTATGTTTAATGCGGTTTGTCCATTTTGTTTTCAGCGTTATACGCTTGATGATTCATACATTGGCAAGACAGCTAGCTGTCGGCAATGTAAGCGCGTTTTCAAGCTAGAAGAAGACGATACGGCTACAAATTTAGGACCTCTTATTATTTCGGACGATAAAGGCGGCAGCGATTCGGGATTTGAAGTCAAGCAATCATCTCCTAAAATTATTGCGGTTAATTCCGGCGAGTTGAAGCGTCAGGTTGCCAATCCGAAAATCGAAAAGCGATTTAATCCCGAATCCGGCATGTGGAATATCGGCGATGTCGTGCTTGGTATCTACGAGGTGATTCCGATCTCCGGCGCAGAGCCGTTTTCTGAAGGCGGCGCGGGAATCGTGAATCGGATTTATCATCGCGAATGGGACATGGACTTAGCGGTTAAAAGTCCGAAGCCGCATGTTTTTCAAACCGAATCCGGTAAACTTAACTACGAAAACGAAGCACAAACTTGGATCGAGTTAGGTTTACATCCGAATATCGTTACGTGTTATCTAGTACGTAGAATTTCAGACATTCCGCGACTGTTCGCCGAGTTTGTAAATGACGGAAGTCTGAAACAGTGGATTCTAGACGGACGACTTTACAGCGATGGAAAAACGGCGGCGTTGTTGCGAATTTTGAATATCGCGATTCAATCGGCGTGGGGACTTGAACATGCTCATTCGCAAAAATTATTACATCTGGACGTCAAGCCTGCTAATATAATGATGTCTGGTCAAATTGCAAAGGTAACTGATTTCGGTTTATCGCAAGGAATTTCTGATATAACAATTTCTTCGACTTCGTCTTCAAATTCGTCTTCAAATTCTTCCTCGACATTATTGGCATCGTCATTATCTAATTCTGAATTGAAAAAGCAACCAACGATAGGCGCGAGCGGAATGACACCGGGTTTTTGTTCGCCTGAGCAATATATTTCGTTTCAAAAAATGCAGAATAATGATTTTGACAATTTGCCGACAATTACGTTGCAATCTGACATTTGGTCGTGGGGTATAAGCGTGTTGGCGATGTTTCATGGTCGAGCGCCGTGTAAGAAGGGCGGTCAAACGGCGCGGCGGGTGTTGGAGATTTTTTTGCGTGAAACGGCGGAGACGGAGCGTCCGTTGATGCCCAATCAGGTTGCGGAGTTATTGTTTGATTGTTTTGAGGAGAATCCGGTTAAGCGTCCGAAGTCGATGGGCGATGTTGCCGAGCGGTTGATGAAAGTTTATGCCGAGATTTCCGGCGTAATTTTCCCGCGTTCTAAACCTGTTAGCGCGACATGGACGCCCGAAACGATAAACAATCGTGCGGCATCGATGCTGGACTTGGGCAAGCCGGCGGAGGCGAAGCAACTTTTGGATCAGGCGGCGGCGTTGCAGCCTTGGCATCCTGAGGTTACGTACAATCAGACTTTACTTGTGTGGCGGGCGGCGCAAATTACTGACTTGCAAGCGATTGAGCGTTTGGAATCGTTGGTAAAGGCGCGTAATCAGGATGCGAATGCGATTTATGCGTTTGCTTTAGCGCAGCGTGAGCGGGGCAATTTGAAAACTGCGATTGAGGAGACGGGCAAGGCGATTGAGATTGAATCGCGGGAGGAGTATCGGCGAGCGTTTATTGCGATGGAAAAAGTTTTATCAAGGACGGCGAGATGCGTCGAGATAATTCAAATTACGCCGGGTTTTGAAAGCAAGATTTGCGTTGACAGTCGCGGCGAGTTGATTTTGATTGAGAAGTTATCGACGGATTCAAGCGGCGGGAGAATTTTTGACATTTTGAAATCTTCGACTGGTCAAGTTTGGCATAAATTCACGTCTCCGGCGGCGGATCAGGATGCGTCGAGGATTGCGTTGAGTGATGATTTATTGTGGGAGTTGGTGAATGATTCGTCTAGTGTTGACGGGCAATTGCGGATTGTGTTACGTCGGATAGGCGCGAAGTCGAGCGAGGCGAAGTTTCAATTTATTGAGTGGTCTCAAAATTTATCGGTATCTTCTTTGTCGTCGTCTGAGTCTGAAGTTGTTTTGGGCAATGTTTACAGTGGCAGGGTGATTGGAGATCGTGCGGTAATTTTTCGCAATTCGGACAAGGTTGAGGTCGGAGTTTTGATTGGACATGAGGGTGCGATTACGGCGTTGACTTTTAGCGAGGACGGCAGATTTGCGTTTACGGGCGGCGCGGATCGGACGGTGCGTTTGTGGGAGTTACCGGTGATGCGTTGTTTACGAACATTTTCGGCGATTGGCGGTGCTGCGGCGGCGGTTTATTTGGACAAGAGCGGCGAGTTTGCGTTATCGTTGGTTTCGGGCGGTTCGGCGAGAATTTGGGACGTATCGATTTTGTGTTCGTCGAATTTATTTCATGCGCCTCTTTTGTTATCTCATATTACGAGTTCGGAGGAGGCGGGGCGGCGTCAATCGGAGATGAATAATTATTGTAACAAAATTAGGGAATCGGTTCGCAAGATGGATTATAGCGCGGCGATTTCGTTTGTTGCGAGTGCGGAGAGGTTGACGGGTTGGGAGACGATGAGGATGAAATTGGAGTCTGAGGGAATTTGGAATGACATTTCGCGACATACTTGTCGGCGGTCGTTATCGGGTGCGATTTGTACGTCGATATTGAAGGGTCATCTTGATACGATTTCGACGGTAGCGATTTCGGCGGATGGTAAGGTTGCGGCGTCTGCGGGGCGTGATGTTGCGATTAAAATTTGGGATATTGAGAAGCAGAGGAGTGTTTGCGAGTTGGTTGGTCATAGTGATTGGGTGCGGAGTATTGTGATGACGCGGGACGGACGTTTTTTAGCGTCGGGTAGTTGGGATGGTACGGCGAGGGTGTGGAATATTGCTTCGGGCAAGTGCGTTAGGGTTACGGACGAGAGAATAAAGTCGATTACGAGGTTAGCGATAAGTCCGCAGGGGCGATTGGTTGCGATTGCGAATGCTCATGGCAGGGTGGTTTTGTGGGATGTTTTAACGAGTAGTATTAGGGGGGGATTTAGAGTTGGTTCGAGTAGTGTGAATGCGTTGAAGTTTAGTTGTGATGGTAAATATTTAGTAACTGGCGGCGAGGATGGTAATGTTTTGTTGTGGAGGGTTGGTTTTGATGTTCCGGATCGCAGGGTGAATTTTCACAAGTCGGCGGTTACGGATGTTGCGATTTCGCCGGATTTGTGCAGGGTGATTTCGGCGGACAGGGATGGCAGCGTATCGATATTTAATTTAAACGGAGGAATTAGCGAGGGAATTATTGGCGGACATTTGAGTGAGATTACGGGATTAGTTTTTTTATCGGATGGTAAATTTTTTATTTCGTGTTCGAGGGATGCGAAGGTGAGGATTAGTTCGGTGGGCGAAAACTTGGTATCGAGCGAGGTGGAGCATTTAGCGCCGGTGTATTCGATGTCGGTTGATGTTTGTGGGAGTCGTTTTGTAACGGGCGGGGATGACGCGGTGTTGAGGGTATGGAGTTTGTATTGGAATTATGAGTTTAACGGATGGTCTGAGGTAACGATGGAGGCGGAGAAGATGATAAAGATTTTTTTATCGTTATACAGAAATGTTTCTAAGCGGCAGGAGTCGGGGCGGGATCAAGTTTCGGTAAACATGTCGATTGTGAAGCGAGTGATGTTAGACATGGAGCGTCATGGTTTTGGTTATATAAATCCGGTCAAGTTGAAAGAAAAAATAATACAACTTTATAGTGAGGTGAGTGAGTAGAGATGCAATTCCTTGAATCTCCTTGAATCTCTATAATTGTTAATTTGTAGCCGTTTATGTTTTAATTTTGTAGCTGTTTACGTTTTAATTTTTCGATAAAAAAAATAAAAAATTCCGTGAGCGGTTATGTTTCTTTATTTGTTTATTATTTATTATGACGTCTAAAAAAGTGTATTTTAACGATGATTTATTGTTTAGTGGATTTTCGCGTTCGGCGATCAAATTTTTTCGCGAGTTGGGCAGGAATAATAATCGGGACTGGTTTCTGTTGAATCGTGAGAGGTATATTCGATTTGTATTTGAGCCGATGAAGTGTCTTGTGGGGTCGATTTCGCCGGTAATATCTGGACTTGATCCGTTAGCGTTGACTATTCCGAGTCGAGTAATATCTCGTATTTATCGGGATGTTCGATTTTCGTCGGATCGATTACCGTATCGTGCGAGGATTTGGTTTGCGTTTAAGCGTGATGTTGAGTATTGGTCGTCGACTCCGGCTTATTTTTTTCAATTTGATGATGTTGGTTATGTGTATGGTATGGGCATGTATTCTGCGTTACCTTTGACGATGAAAAAGTTTCGAGGGGCGATTGATGATGATCCGAAAGGATTTTCTAAAATTATCGAGCCGATTGAGTGGAGTGAGGATTTGCGATTGGAGTCTGACATTTACAAGCGTAGGATTCCTTCGGAGTATCCGTTGATGATTGATAATTGGTATCAGAGTCGTTCTATTGCGGTTCTTGGGCGTCGTGAGCCGGACGAGGTATTTTTTTCGTCAAGTCTTATAGATTTTTTGACGGAACGTTTCATTTTGTTGAAGCCTCTTTATGATTTTCTATGGTCTGTAACTGTTTTAAAGTAACAATGCAGTATCAGTTTTGTAGGGAGCAAATGAAATGTCGTCGTTTGAAATCATAAATTAACGCATCAACAGAAGACAACAGTTTTTTAAAAAGAGAGATTTTTTTCACATAAACAATTATAAAAATACTTTAATTCCGTATTTTTAACACGTGAACGGTTACATTTTTCCTAACTATTGTTTAAACAACCTCTCAGTAGCAATAAGTTTTCGAAATTGGTAAATGGTATTGCATGGAAATTCAATAATTGTTATTCTACCAAAATGAATTACTGAAGGGAACTTCTAAAAACTAATTTGGATAGGAACGCGGGCGTCTCGCCTGCATTGTTTTTTGGCAAAAAACGCCTAAATATGCGGTCAAGACGACCGCGTTCCTAATAAAAATATTGTTGTATGATGTTTTTAGAAGTTCCCCAATAATATTCCAACAAATATTCTTCCTGAATGGTAATTATTTATAATTTTTTTAATGCGGTCGTAATAAAATGAAAAAACAAATTAACGAAATTTGGTTAAGGATAAAAAAATCCAAATCATGGTTATCTGTTTATGATAAATGGTTATCGATCTACGATAAAACATACGATCCAGAATTGGCGAGATGGATAAGATGGTTTGTACGAGCTGGAATTTATTGTTCTATATTTTTTTTAATTTCATTTACGGCTTTTAGAGTTTACTTGGAAGCATTCGACGATGGAGGATTATACTATTATTACGCGGAATTTACATGGCGACCTTATAAACAGGATTGTATCGATATTGGTAATACTATTGTTGACGCATTAGAAAAGTATCGAACAGATAACGGTAAATATCCAGAGCAATTAGAACAACTTGTGCCAAACTATTTAAGTAAAATACCCAAGCATCGAGTTGGTACAAAAAAGTGGGAATATAGAGGCGGAGGAGAAAATTTTGTTCTTCTTTTTTCTCCTAATGCTCATACTTCCTACCCCAATTGTTCGTACGTTTCAGAATTTGGCGAATGGTTTACAGATCAATAATCAATCAATCATGCAGACATTTTTCATGCGACAAAATTAGTCGAATTTGACGAGTAAAAATTTCGTAATATTTCAGTGGAATATTTGTTTTTGTAATTATTATCAAGGCGATGAAAGACGAACCTTATTTTTACC